>JAGGZS010000281.1 GCA_021161885.1 bacterium | reverse complement strand
GATTTATATACTCATATAGTAATAAATGATTGTTCAAATGATAAATCCGATAAAATAATAAAACAGTGGATGAGAAAATATCCCGACAATAAAGTTAAATATTTTTTTAATAAAAAAAATCAAGGGTTATGCGCAAATAATACAAAAGGATTCCTGCTCTCTGATACGGAATCAATTATATTAGAGCTAAATGGTGATGATTGGCTGCCTGATAAAAAACTTTTTTCGTTTTTAAACAGGATTTACTGCAACAGTGATATCTGGAATACGTATAATTCATCAGTATTGCCTAACGGAAATGCTTTGAGCTGGATAAAAAAAATCCCCGATCATATAACGAAAAATAATAGTTTTAGGCAATCCCCATGGGTCTCAACACATTTGCATTCTTTTCGAGCTAAACTTTTTTCTTATGTTAAAGAAAATGATTTAATAAACGCGCAAACAAATACGTTGTGGACAGCTGCGGTTGACAGATCGCATTATTATCCTATTTTGGAATTAGCTGGAACACACTCAAGACACATATACAGAACAACTTATGTATATAATTTAAATGAAAATTCATTAGCGAAAATTAAGTTAGACTATCAACGGCAATGCGAAAGGAAAATTCGGCAAATGCCTAAATATCAACCGTTAAAAAATTTATAAATAAATCAATTTTTACGCACAAACTATTGCGTCCCATCACCGATCAAACCGAAAATAAAAAATTACTGTTTTCAGATGACACAAAAAATATTTTCAATAATCACTTCGGTCAATATTTAAAAAACATTTTTATTTCGTTAACAGAGCCTATCTTCTGAATTGCACCGTGTTTCATGACAATAATCCTGGTCGCTAAAGAAAAAGCCTCATTTCTATCATGTGTTACGTACAGCATGGTTATGCCTGTTTCTTCCTGCAATTTTAAAATTTCTTTTCTTAACATAGAATTCAAATCATAATCAAGATTAGATAGCGGTTCATCCATAAGAAGTATTTTAGGGCGCATAACAATCGCCCTCGCAAGAGCAACTCTCTGCTGCTGCCCGCCGGATAGGTTAGATGGAAAACTATTGCTGAATTCTGACAACTGAACTTTTTCGAGTATCAGGGAAATACGCTCATTTCTTTCGTTCTTTGAAATTTTTTTTGCGGCTAATCCAAACTCCAGATTTTTATAAACACTCATATGCGGCCATAAAGCAAGATCCTGAAAAACCATTCCAATTTGTCTATTTTCAGGTTCAATAACCGATTTTCCGTCCTTCGCGGCTAAAAGACCGTCAATAGTGATTGACCCTTTATCCGGCACAACAAATCCGGCGATCATTCTCAACAAAGTAGTCTTGCCGCACCCTGAGTGTCCTAATATTACAAGCCGTTCACCTTGCCTGATATCAAGAGAAACACCGTTAACTGCGGGGGCTGTATCAAAATATTTAAAAAGATTTTTTATTTTTACGACCATAATTTACCACCTCTTTATTGTAACTAATCCCAGTATAAACAGCGGTAATAATGTAATGAGCGCCATAATGACGCATAATGCGGCAATGATTTCTTCAGGGCTGTTTGCCATGAGTGTAAAAATACGCACCGCAAGAGTATCATGGGCAGGCGGATAGACTATCATTGTAATATCTAAATCTCTTAAACAAAAAATAAATACAACCAGCCATGTGCTGATCAACCCTTTTCTTACAAGAGGAACCAAAATACCCCATACTCTTTTTATCCATCCGACTTCAAGAATTTGTGCCGCCTCTTCCATTGAACGCGATACCTGAGAAAAAGTAACCGCCATAAACCTTGTCGACAGAGCAGTATATTTAGCAATATACCCAAACAGAATAATCACTGCCGACGCATAAATAAAATTTGTTGCCCGGGTATTCCAAAGAGTGATAAGCCCAATACCTATTATTGTGCCCGGTAAAGCAAAAAGAAAAATAGCTATTGAATCCGCAGCGTAGGAAAACCGAAATGTTCTGTGTTCAAGAAGGTATCCTAAAAAAAATCCGAATACAACAATAAGTGTCGCACCGGCTGAAGCATAAAGCAGACTTCGAATGATACTATCTATTGAGCCGATAAAAGCCTCTTTGTATGCCCATAGAACAAACGATTTTTTTACCAAAATAGCTAACGGAACTACTACTGTAATACAAGTAAAAACACACACGGCGATAAATAAAAACGGTTTAGCTTTTCCAAGAGATATTTTAAGTATCGATTCTTTTGCTATGGTCATCTGAGTTGTCTTCTTGCGTAAGAACAGGCGTTCTGCAACGAGAATAAACAGTATAATTAATCCTAACGGCATTGCCGATGCGGTAGCTGCATTAAAATCATAAAATGCTGAAAACTGGATGAATGATTCTACAGGAAAAACATCAAACCGAAGTGACGACGGCACGCCGAATTCACCAAGAGCAAGAATAAATACGATCAACGCGGATAAAAAAATTCCGGGCGCTATAATCGGAATGGATATTTTGCGCAACACAAAAAACCATTGCCCGGAAAGCTTAGCCGCTTCTTCTAATTTTGGATTGATCATCCGCAGATATGTTATCGTAAAAATAATCACAACAGGCAAACAAATTGATACCAGCACAAAAAGCGTACCGGAAAAACCAAAAAGGAAATTCAATGTAACAACCGCTATTTCTCTGCCGAATAAACCGGAAACAATTCCTGAACGACCTAAACAGTAAAACCAAGCAATCGCTAAAATATATGACGGAATAACCAAGGGAATTACAAAAAGTATTATGAAAATTTTTTTACCCGGCAAATCGGTTTTTCCAAAAAGTATCCCCAAAGGAACACCAAGTAAAACAGTAATAAATGTTGTACTGCCCGCAAGAAAAAGACTGTTAAACAAAAGATGCCATTGCTGCCTCGATTTAAAAAGCAGGCTGTAACTTTCCAACGAAAAATGTCCGCCAACAAACAAAGACTTAACGAACATTGCTATAACAGGAACAAGCCCAATAACAATAAACAAAAAAATGGTTATTAAAATAGTCAATTTTTTTGACATTCTAATATTTTGTCCATTTCTTCAGGAATTGCTGAATTTCCTGTAACTTTTTTGCCACCATTTCATAATTAACGTTAATTGTTTTTATGTCTTCTATTTTTTTTACGTCGGCAGGAGTGTCCACGCCTTTATGTAAAGGAATCTGTGCGCAATCGGCAAACGCCAGTTTGCGCTCTGTTTCAGGTGAGAGCAGGTAATCTATTAATTTCCTGCCGTTTTTTTGGTTCGGTCCCCCTTTTATCAAGACAACCGCATTAGGCAGAATTAGGCAACCTAATCCGTTTTTGTCCTGATCCGGATAAATTTGTTTAACCTGCTTGCCTGCTCTTATGGCATTGACTGCATCATCGCTGTCCACAAGGCTGAAAGCAAACTCCTTATTGACAACTAACGTGGTTGATTCACCATTACTGGTTGAAATTTTAACGCCGTTTGTTTTCATCTTTTCCATAAAATCCCGTGCCTTTTCATCACCCCATACGACAAAAAGAGATGCGATCCATGAAGTGGTTGTGCCAAAAAGCGGATTTGCCATAACAGCTCTATTTTTCCATTGTTTATCTATATAATCCATAATGGAATCCGGCGCGTTTTTTTCATCGCTTACGATAAATACCCGTGCTCTCGCTGAAAACCCTGTCCAATATCCCTGGGAATCTTTAAAAATAGTGGGAATACCCTCTGATGACGGAGAAATGTAGGCAATAGAAATGCCTCTCTGTTTCAAGACAATCGCCCGTATAGGTTCGTTTGCCCAGTAAACATCTGCCTGAGGATTATTTTTCTCAGCGATCAAACGATTCATAGCGCCAGTGCTTTTAGTCTCTTCCGTATCATAAACCGGTTTTATTTTTATGCCGGTATCTTTTTCAAAATCCCGTAATATAGGTTCAGAAAAGACCCTATCTTCCGATATATACACCACAACTTCTTCTTTCGCAGAAGAAATCCCCGGAGAAATAATGAGTAAACATAATCCAATAAAAAAATATAATCTTTTCACTTTATTCCTTTCTATTTAATTCTTTTTACTTTAAAATCATCAAAATATGTTACCGCATCAGCTTTAGTCCACAGCCCGAAACCGCCCGCATTAGGAAAAGTCGCGTCATCCCACTCAAGATATTTTTTGCCATTTAGGTATCCTTCTATATGAGTTCCGCGATGAATAATCTTTATGGTATGCCATTTATTAGAAGGGACTTTTACTTTTGCGCTATCTAACGTCTTACGGGCGCCGTCTTTAACAGAATACATTCTGAAATTGTTTTCAAGCGGATTGGCTCTGGCTATATAATAGTTATCCTTATCTTGAACGCGCCATATCAGACCTCCGCCCTGATCTTCAATTCCCTGAATCGCCTTAAATTTTGTCTCAATCTCAATGTTGTCAATTTGGATATTATCAGTCCAGCATAGATTAAACGCCCCGCCAAAATCATCATTTGCCTTTATCATACCAAGCACTTTTGTTTTCTGTTCATCTTGAGAATCAAATAGAACTTTCCATGTGGCAAATTCGCCTCTGGCATTAGTCGCTTCTATTTTCCATTCATCTGGAATATTAGCGTTTTCTGTTTTTTCAAAATTCCATTCAAATTTTTCTTCAGCACTCAGATAAGATACAAAAACTAATGTTATTAGAATAATAACTGTACTGATTATCTTCATTGACTACCTCCTTAATCGGTTTATTACCTACCAAGCATTCAAGTAAAACTTTTTTTAGTATATGCAGATTATCGAGAAAAAACAATTACAATTTTTTATGACAAAAAGTAAATTATTTTTTATCTTGATTTAAACTTAAAAAAAATAGGTGCTGTCCCACTATTGCCCTGACGCTGGCAGCATAAGATTGTATAACAGTAGTAATATCAACCTGATATATAAAATTATATCGACAATAATTTTATATAGAAATCAATTGGATTAGAATTAAGTATTACTTTGATTGGTGAATTATTTATTCCACTTAAAAAATTTAGCTTTAGCAGTT
>JAGGZS010000205.1 GCA_021161885.1 bacterium | reverse complement strand
TTATAAAAGAGCGTGTCTCATCAATTTATGAAAAAGGAACCTCTAAATATCAAAATTTATATTATTTTATTGTCAGCACATTAGAGGATTCGCACGGGCTATATTCTTTAGGCGATACCAAAAACAGCGTTTATAAACTGCTTATCCTTGATACGATAACTTATGATCTTGTGTGCGCAGGCGTTACGGCTGTTTCTGAAATCAATAAACAGGTCGGAGAACTTCAGCGAAGCAAAGACGCGGGCAACCTCGAAAAATTTAAAGAAATCACAGAGAACAATCTTCAGTTGGTTTCTAAACGCGGATTACTTGAATCGGTTCATTTTACACAAACCGAAGAAAGAATATTTTCTTTTGCCGCCAATGAAATAATCAAAAAGGCTGAAAGAATAAAAAAAATTAAAAATAAAAGAGAAATACAATATCTTTTATCGTCATCAGGCGCTGTTGAGACTGAAAATATTAAATTTTGGTTACCCGGCTCAATTGAACCGCCCTTGACGGGATATTTTATTTCTATGCTTATTGATAAAAAATGGGGACTGGTTATAAATATTCATTTTCAATCCGAAAACGTAAAAAAAGAATCTTTGCTTCTTGCTTTATGGAACTTATTTGCCTATAAGGAAGGGCTCGCTGTAAACAATAACGAGAGTTTGGAATCGCAAATACATTACCTGTTGATTCAAATGAGAATGGCAGACTGGATTTTAAAAAATTCCACGCGGTTCGGCATAAAAGACACATCAAATTTAATTCAGTACAGAAAATGGTATCAGGACGCTTTTGAACGTCTTGCTGAAGAATCTTTTATGCCCCAATATTATGAACAGCTGTTTGAATTTAAACAATCCGCTCAAATCGAAAAAATATCTTTTGGCTGGAAAATTAAAAATAAAATTTTGCAAACCGTCAATAGCCCATTAAGCGACGATTATATTTTTTATATTATGGGAAACGGATCGCAAATGACTCCTAATAAGAGGCTTGAAAAATTTATTGAGAACGAGAAATTTTCTTCAGGCACTGCTTTTGACCTTGGATGCGGGGATGGGAGCAATACGCGCTTGCTTGTCCGGTCCGGATTGTTTAAAAATGTTGTTGCGATAGACCACTCGCAAGCGGCGGTCGTCAGAGTAAAACGGCTTGAGCTTCTTGAGCCTAACCTGAAAAATAAAATTACGGCAGTACAATCAGATATTATGAAATATAAGTACCCATCGAATAATTCACCCATATTCCAAAAGGCAAGTTTAATCGTCATAGATAATGTTATTGAATACCTTGCGTATAAAAAACGGATAGCTCTTTTGCAAAACTTAAAAAACGTCTTATTAAAGGGCGGTTTTATTTATATAGAATATCATCTCGCGGGCGGCGAAAAATTTGAGGAATTAAAATCTGATCTAAAAATAAAAGTAACGGAAAATAACGATTTAATAACGCAAAATCCGTTTCAGGGAAAACAAATAAAACATTTTTATCAAAAAGGTGAAATACTGGCAGAACTTAATAAAGCGCAAATTAAAGCGGAAACAGGGTTTTCGGTAAATGAAAATTTTGTTGATGAAAAAAATGGTTTTAAAGTAGCAATAGTTGTTATCAAGAAGGATTAATCTTTAAATTATATGATTTTTTAAGAGAGTGCCAATGAAAAAGAAAAAAAGAATATTGTTTTTCAGGTTGTTTGTTTCAATCATATCCATATCTATTATTTCTGTCCTTGCCTTGCGGTACTGGCAGGTATATAAACGCAAAACGACCCAGAAAGCTGTTCAGCAAGTTCCGCCTGTACCAGTAGAAGTTTTGGAAATTCAAAAACAGAGTAAAGATATAATAGACTCTTTTCGGGGAGTGCTTAAACCTATCCGTGAGAGTGCTGTATCCGCAAGGGTAGGGGGCACAATAAAAAAAGTATTTTTTATGGAAGGCGATCATGTCAAAAAAGACGATACTTTGCTTATTATTGACGATGAATTACTGCGGATAGATGTTGACGAAGCCGCCGCACGTTACCAAAAGGCGGTTCTTGTCCATAAAGACGCATTGCGCAATCTATCACGCCAGCAGAAACTCGCCAAAGATAATATCGTATCCGAGGAAGAGCTGGCAGACGCTGAACTTAAAGCGCAAATAGCTAATAATGAAATGAATTCTTTTGAAGCGGATATGGCAAGGAAGAAAAAGAAATTGGAATATGCTACAGTGAAAGCCCCGTTTGACGGTATAATCTCTCAATTATCCGTAGACGACGGAGAAACTGTTTTTCCAGCAACACCTCTTTTGTCTATTCTTGATATATTAAAACTGAAAATTCAATTCTTTGTTACTGATATTGAAATACCTGCTTTTAAAATCGGGCTGCCCCTGTCTTTTACCGTAGATGCGTATCCAAACGAAAATTTTATCAGCAAGATCGTTTCTATCGACCCCGGCGCCGATGAAGTGTATCTTAATTTTAAAATAACATCATTATACAATAATTACGCTAATGAAAAAAAATTGCTACCGGGAATGGTGGTTAGAATACAAGCGAAATTGGGCGAAATAAAAGATTCTTTTTTTGTGCCTATCGATATTGTTTTTCAAACCGAGGAAGGAGCTTTTGTTTTTATCGTCAAAGACAATAAGGCGGAAATGGTTTATGTATCTTTAGACCGTCAACTCAAAGATGAAATCGTCATAACATCTGGTTTACAGCCTGCCGACCAAGTGGTGATAACCGGTTATTCATCGCTTCAAAACGGTTCTGAGGTAAAAATAATTAATAAGTTTGATGCTGTACCGGAAAATAAGGTGAAACAGGAATAATGAATATTGGTAAATTTTCGGTTATTCAACGTGTACCTGTAAATTTCGCGGTTATAATAGTTGTTTTAGCCGGTATTTATTTTTTTAATACCCTGCCGAGGGAGACCTTTCCGCTTATCGACACAAAAGTCATCTCTATTTTAACGTTGGACCCTGATATCAGTTCCCCGCTTGACGTGGAAAAACTTATTACCGTTCCTATTGAAGAGGAAATAGACGATGTAGACGGCATAGACGAGATTACTTCCGAATCCCTTGAGGGACGCTCTTTAATTATGATTAAAGCGGATGAAAATCTCAAAAATATTGACACCTTAATTAACGATTTAAGGCAGAAAATAGATATTGTCAAATCAAAACTTCCGGAAACAACAGATGACCCTGTGATTCAGGAAATTAAATTCAGTATCCCTCTCATAACCGTTTCCATAAGCGGACGCCTTGAAATGATGTCTTTAAAAAAATATGTGGATATGCTTGAGGATAACCTTAAACTCGTTAAAGGTGTGAACGATGTTATTATATCCGGCGTTGAGGACAGGGAGGTCTGGGTTGAAGTCGATCCGTTGAGAATGGCATCTTATAACCTCACCATAGACGATGTTTCACGGGCAATAAAACGGAAAAATATCAATTTATCCGGCGGAAAATTAAAAACCTCAAGAGGCGAGTTCCAAATACGGGCTTTAGGCGAGATTATCAATCCTCAGGAAATTATGGATATTATCGTCAAAAAAGATATTGAAGGCCGATCCGTGAAAATCGGAGATTTTGCTGTTGTCCATGACCGGTTTGAGGAAAGCTAGACTTTAAGCAGAGTAGGCAATGAACGCGCTATAACCTTAACTATCTTAAAAAGCGAAGACGCTGATGCGATTAATTTATCAAAAAAAATAAGACTCATTGTGCAGGATTATAGAAAACTCCTGCCCGAAGGACTTAGCATTTCGTTTTATTCCGATACATCCAAATATATTTTTAACCGTATTAAGACAATGGAAAACAGCGCTCTGCTTGGATTGATACTTGTTACGATATTGCTTGTTTTGTTTATGAATTGGCGCATATCATTGATGACAGCCTTAGGCATTCCTGTGGCTATGTGCGGAGCTATGATTTTGTTATGGATGACAGGCAATACCATCAATCTGCTTACCATGTTCGGCATGATAATGGCATTGGGTATGATTGTGGACGATGCCATTGTGGTGGTGGAAAATGTGTACCGCCATATTGAAAACGGGATGTCGCCTCAAGAAGCCGCTATTAAGGGCACAAACGAAGTTTTCTGGCCGGTTTTCGGTTCGGTATCTACCACGATAGCCGCATTTGCGCCTTTGGTTTTTATGTCTGGTGATTTGGGCAAATTTATGGCGTATATCCCTCTGTCTGTTATTTTTTGCCTTATAGCGTCTTTGTTTGAGGCGTTTTTTGTTCTTCCTTCACATTTATCCGATTTTGTAAGTAAACCTAAAAAAATCCGCAAAAGTTTATTTTTGAAAAAAATTGTTTCAGTATATGTTTATGCCTTAAAAAAATGTCTTAGAAACAGGTATGTATTTGTTTTCTTTTGTTTCTGTATGATAATTTTTACGGTTATTTTTGCTAAACAGACTATGCGGTTTATGCTTTTTTCAAGCACGTTTGTTGATGAGATTTATTTGCGGGTAACTTGTCCTGAAAGCAATAAAATAGAAGATACGCAAGAGGTTGTAAAACGAATTGAAGAATGTATCATAGCTAATTTGCCTAAACGTGAGTATCATTCTATTGAATCTACCATAGGACGATATTTAACAAAAAATAGGCACGGTTTTAAAATAGGCACTAATCTGGCATGGATCCGAATTGACATTACCGAAGAGGACAAGCAAACCCGACGAGGGCAAGATATTATACAGGATATTATACAATACCTTAAGGATGTGCCGGGAACGACATCTATTGAGGTAACTTCACAAGGCGGAGGTCCTCCGCAAGGACAGGCTGTTGAACTTGAAGTGTCTGGTATGTCGTATCAATTAATGAATGGAGCCGTAGAAGATATTAAAAGTTTTCTCGCGACAATCCCCGGCGTGCGGAATGTAGCTGATGATTTCGATAAAGGCAAAGAAGAATACCGCATCAGTGTGGACGAGGAAAAAGCCAACCTGTTCGGATTAGATAATACCACAGTCAACAGGGCTGTAAGAAATAACTTCGCCGGATTAAAATCGTCAGATATAAGAATCGGCAATGACGATGTGGATATCGTGGTGAAAGCTATGGGGGAACACAGGACGTTAAAAGAACATATCGATGATATGGAAATTAAAACAACAAGGGGCTTTTTTATCAGTTTAAAAACTATAGCTAACATACAAAGGCGGCCCGGATATAACTTAATTAACCGTAAAAACCAAAAACGCCTTATTAAAATTACCGCTGATGTTGATGAAGACGCGACTACTTCGGCAATAGTAAACGCTGTATTGCAAACCGAGTATAAGGATTTTAAATATAAATATCCGGGGCTCAACTTATACTGGGCAGGACAAGCGGAAGATACCCGTGAATCCTTGCATAGTCTTTTTTTCGCTTTTGCCATAGCCTTTCTTGTTATATATATGATAATCGGAGCTATTTTTCATTCTTTCATTCAGCCTTTGGTAGTTGTTACAATTATACCGTTTGCGTTTGTAGGTGTTGTAATTGGTCTTATCATATCTAACCAGCCGATAGGTTTGATGCCTATGTTAGGGTCCGTGGCGTTGTCGGGTATCGTGGTAAACGACAGTATTGTTATGGTTGACTTTATTAACCAAAGCAGAAAAAAGGGTTACGGCAGATGGAGGTCTATAGTAAGAGCTGGAACTTTAAGGTTCAGACCTATTATGTTGACATCAATCACTACTATTATCGGTTTGATGCCCTTGATCTTCAGCGGCGGGCAAACTCAAATTTTAGCCCCTATGGCGATAGCTATATGCTGGGGGCTTGGGTTCGGCACGGTTTTAACTCTTCTGCTGATACCTTCACTCATAGCCCTTGTCGACGACCTGAAATTAAAAATTACAGGAAAATGGCAAATTGAAATTTATGGGGATTGATATATAACCGATTATAATTACGCAATCCCTAAATATTGAATATGC
>JAGGZS010000240.1 GCA_021161885.1 bacterium | reverse complement strand
GGCTTAATAATCAGCGACTGTTCCAGCGCGCAGACAGCCAAACCATATTTTCCAAGAACCGAGTAAACCGTAGCTAAATTGTTGTAGGCAAGATAATAATCCCGATTTATGCTTATAGCTTTTTTATAAAAATTAACCGCATCGCTGTAGCTCTTTTGTTCGGATAAAATAATGCCTATAAAATTGTATGATTCATAATCGGATTTATCTAACTGCACAGCCTGCTTAAATAATCTTAATGCGTCGCTATAGCGTTTGCGCTCAAAATAAGCTCTGCCGAGATTAAACATTACGTATTGGTTATCACTGTCGAGTTTCAACGCCTCGTTATATAAACATATTGCCTTGAAAAAATCTTTTTTCTCAAGCATATACCATGAAGCAAGCTCATTATAATCGTCAGCCACACTCGGTTTTTCTGCGTAAATACCTGTAATAAAATATAATGACAATACAGCGCAAATTGATATATAAAAAAATTTTTTATTGATAAAAAACAGTTCAATAACCCTGAAAAAACCCAATGCCGCAAACAACAGCAGTACAGGCACAACAGGCATACGGTAACGGGAATTAATAAAATATAAAACTATAAGAAAAATGTAGCCGAATAAAAAATTGCGCAGTAACGCGATATTTCCTTTGCTTGAAAACGATATAATCAGCCCGTATATCGCCCAAGGGATAATAAGGAAAAAAACAGGCAGAGCAACACGCAGCAACGCGGAATATCTTTTAAAAAAACAGATACTGCGGAAATCGGTTATTTCTCCTCCCTGAAAAAACAGGTATGTCTTTTTTAACAGCAAGACTAAGAAATCCAGCGGATTATTTTTTATAAAGTCCAACCCCTTGTTTCTCCAGTAAGCAGATACTTCGGACTGAGTAAGTTCTCTGCCTAATTCCAGCTGCGCTATCCTTTTTGAGTTTCCCATCATTTTATTTGACTGCCTGCCTATCCCAGCCGGAGCATGAAATTTTCCTGCCGCATCAGGATTGTTGCCGATATAAAAATTCAGCCCGCCGTGAGACGTAAGCAGTATCATCTCTTTTGATACCGCGTAATTGCGTATTACCACACAGCTTAAAACCAAAAATAAACCTATTAATAAAAAGATAAATCCCGACAAAAAAGAACGGATTTTTCCGCGGGGTTTTTCTATCAAAAAAGTTATTAACATAACGACCGGAAAAATTAAAATCGGCGGACGGCACAATACCGTTATCCCGATAAAAAAACCGCATACAAAACCATACCTTTTTTTATAATTATTAAAAAAAACGACCGCTGTTATTAAGGATAAAGTATACAAGAAAACCGATAGGTTTGTGCCGATAACCATAGCGTCATAAAAAATAAAAGGTTTATAAAATACAGCGATACTCCCTGCGAGAACAGCGGTTTTGCGGTTAAAAACTTTCTTTCCCAGCACAAATATAAACGAGCACGATAACGCGCCGAGAACCATTTGTACTAATCTTAATACAAACAGGTTTATCCCGAATATCTTATAGATTACCCCCACGAAATAAGCGTACAAAGGAAGCCCCTCAAACGGAGTATTGCCGAGCCAGTTCCCTTTGGATATGCCAATCCCCCATTGATGATAAAAAAGCGGATCAAGCGAGCGGGGCACAAAAAAAGGATTGTCTTTAATCTGAATTAAATAAATTAAACGCATTATTAACGCTGTACAAAATATTAAACAAAATATAGACAAATCGTTTTTATAAATTTTTTTTATTGTATTATAAAATCTGCTGAATAGAAAAAAACGGTTCACTTTGATTCTTTATGGTTTCGGCTGTTAGCGAGAAACAGCTCTATCTGTTTAACCCTTAACTGGATATCTTCGCCTAATTTTCTGTTTGTGGCTACCACATCGGCAAGCAGTCCGAATACTATCAGCTGAAACCCGCTGATAGACAAAATAGACGCTAATATCAACGATTGAATATGCCCTGCGCCGTCGCCTAATAAATAATGGTATAAAAACCTAACCCAAATGATTAATCCGATAAACAAAATAGTCATTCCGAGAAGAAAAAAATATTTCAGAGGACGGTATAACATACATATTCTAATAATGGTAACTAAGGATTTTACTATATAATCGGGAATACTTTTTAGAAGACGCGATTTGCGGGTCTGCGGGTTGACTCTTATGGGCACGGACATAATTTTCAGTTTGTTATCGCCCGCCTGTATCAAGGTTTCCAGAGTATATGTATATTTAGAAAAAATATTTATTTTCAAAGCGGTTTCACGGGAAAACGCCCGAAACCCTGAGGTTGCGTCTTCTACTTTGGTGTAAGAAATTTTTCTGACAAAATAACTGCCTAATTTCTGCAGTTTTTTCTTCATCCATGAAAACTCGGGTATTGAGTCGATAGGACGGGCGCCGATAACCATATCGGCTTTGCCGCATAAAATAGGTCTAACCAATTTTTCGATATCTAAAGCGCAGTATTGGTTATCCGCATCGGTATTTACGATTATATCGGCATTGAGTTTCAAACAATGGTCAATACCATTTTTAAATACCTCGGCCAATCCCCTGTTCTGTTTAAAACTTAATATATGGCTAACACCAAGGCGCGTTGCTGTTTGAACGGTATTATCTGTGCTTCCGTCATCAATGACGAGTGTCTCTATTATATCTATACCCGATATTTGTTTCGGCAAATCCTTAATCATCGCGGGTAACGTTTTTTCTTCGTTGTAACATGGTATCTGAATGATCAGTTTCATACGGGTTTATCCTTAAACTTTATTGTTTTTTCAGGAAATTTTTTGAATATATAATAAAAGATTAGCAAAAAATTTTAACGGAAGCAATATGTAAGTATTTTCAATTGGATATTCACTGTTTTTTATTTACAGCTATAAAAACACAGATGTCATTAGTATCTTAAAATAGAGTGCGAAAAACACAATCATTGTCATTCCCGCAGAAGCGGGAATCCATAGTTTGTTCGGGAAGCAGATTCCCGTTTTCACGGGAATGACACAGAAGAAAAAAATCTTTTTTCTAATGAACTACTCCGCAATAATCTATGCAGTATCATTTGTAATTTGATAAGGGACTTTATAAAAATATGTCATTCCCAACTTGATTGGAAATCCAGAGCATTGTTGCGAACTGGATTCCCGTTTTCACGAGAATGACATATTTGATCTATTACGCAACAAGTTGCGAGGAATTTTACCTGAAAAGATTAAAAAACTATAACCCTAACTTCTTTTTAAACTCATTGCTGTATTGGGCTTCATCCCAATTTATCGTGCTTTTTATTTGAGATACAGTGATGTTTTTCGCACCGATCAGGAACGCACCGCTCAGGTTCGCACCGATCAGGTTCGCACCGATCAGGTTCGCACCGCTCAGGTTCGCACCGCTCAGGAACGCACCGCTCAGGAACGCACCGCTCAGGTTCGCACCGCTCAGGTTCGCACCGCTCAGGTCCGCACCGATCAGGTTCGCACCGATCAGGATCGCATTGCTCAGGAACGCACCGCTCAGGTTCGCACGGTCCAGGAACGCACCGATCAGGTTCGCACTATTTAAATTTGCACGTGGAATAAACCCGTTTACAAGCTCTTTATTATTAATTTTTATTTTAATTAAATACTCCCTCTCTATACTGAATATAGAGAGGGAGTATTCAAAAGACCCGAGAAAATTTTTATAATGTAAATAATCTAAAATATCTTCAAACTCATATATCCCTTCATTGTCTTTTTTAAAAATAATAATTAACGGCAACATATTTTTAAGCGCAGTAACCTCGGCTTGAAACTTATTTTCCTGCGGGATGTTATTCATATATTCATGTTTCTTGAACAATTTGAACTGTTCGGATAAAAATTTCGCTATTTTTAAACATTCTTGTTCATTCATATCATTAATAATATCGCTTGCAAAATCCAGCTGGTCGCTGTCTAATATTCGATACCCGAGAAGTTTATATATTTTCTCGATTAATTTGTCCCGAGCGTCCTTTACACTCCATGTTTGCGCAATTTCCTTTAATGATTCTATTATGTCTAAAGCCGTAAAATAATCCCTGAAAGACAGATGGGCAAACTCAAAAAACTCGGCTTCTTTAAAATAAAACATTATCTTTGTTACATCTAAAAAATCTGTTTTCTCTAACTTTAGCTCACTTATCTTATCTGTTATCTTATCAGTTAAATTTGCGATTATTTCTTCTTTTTTGGCAGTTGTCGGTTCGGTAGAGTTTCGGGTTGTAAAAATAGAATACCCTATTTTGTTCAGCACCGCTTTGTTCAGTTCAACACATTCGGGGATATATTTTTTCTCAATGTTATCATTATTTGAGCTTTCAGCCCATTTTCTCTCGAGCGTATAATCGACAATTTTTTTATAAATATCCGCTTTAGTTTTTATTTTTCCGCCCTGCTTTTTTATATCTTTTAAAAATTCTTCATCAATAAATATTTGTGAAATAAATGTTAATAAAACAGGTTGTCCTATAAAGTGCTTCAGATTATGTTGTTTGAAATTTTCTATACTTAAAT
>JAGGZS010000089.1 GCA_021161885.1 bacterium | reverse complement strand
TTAAGATAAAAGACGTTTATTCGCGGATTTTATTTAAAATGAGGTTTTTTATGGCAAAGATTCTTATCGTTGATGATGAGAAAAAAATAGTTGAAATGCTCGAAATTGGCCTTAATGCCATGGGATACGATGTCTGCGCCGCCTATGACGGGGAAACAGCTGTTGAAATGGTGCTTAAAGAAGTACCCGATATTGTTCTGCTCGATATCAACCTGCCTAAAATGGACGGGTTTGAAGTATGCCGGCAAATAAGAGCTAAAATAACCGATAACTATATCCCTATTATTATGGTTACCGCAAGAGACGATTTATCAAGTAAAATCGAAGGGCTTGATACGGGCGCTGACGATTATATTACTAAACCGGTCGATATTAAAGAAGTTATGGCTCGAATTAAATCAATGCTCCGCATAAAAAATTTGCAGGATGAACTAAGGTTCGCTAAAGACGAACTGCAGGAATTGGCTGTGCGTGATTATCTGACGGATTGCTATAACAGGCGTTATTTCCTTGAAATACTTGATCTTGAATTGAAAAAATCTGTCCGCTACGGACGCAATATTGTCCTTTTGATGATTGATATAGACAAGTTTAAACTGATTAATGATACTTATGGACATCCTGTCGGCGATAAAGTGCTTAGAAAGGTATCGGCTGTTATTAAAACCGGTCTGCGTGAAAGCGATATTATCGGCAGATACGGTGGTGAGGAATTTATCGTTTTTTTACCCAATATAAGCGATATAACCAATCTTAAATCTATTTGTGAACGATTACGCTCACAAGTGGAAAAAAGCGATATCAATGTTGCTGAAACAAAAATTAATATTACCATAAGTATCGGAGCCGGCAATTTTTTAGATAATTATCTCCCTTCAATAGATGATATGATATCTGTTATCGATAAGGCTTTGTATAAAGCGAAAAATGACGGCAGAAACCGTTATGTAATAGCCTGATTTTTCTTGCCGAAAATTTTTAATCCTGAATCTTTAATTATAGGAGTTTTTTTTTGATGGTTAACCGAAATAAAAAAATGGTTAACGAGAAAGTTTGTGTTGTAACCGGCGGTACTTTCGGATTCGGAGCGGTGCTTGCCGAGCGGTTTATGCGGTACGGATATAAAGTTGCTGTTTGCTCCAGGTCATCTGAGGAAAAATCGGAAAATTCTTTTTTATCATGTAAAGCTGATGTGGGCAAATTAAGTGATATGGAAAAATTTTTTCAAACGGTTATAAATAAATGGTCGGGAATAGATGTTGTAATAGTAAATGCCGCTATAAATATTGACGGGATTTTATCTAAACTTAACCATAGTGAAATTGAAATGATGGTCTCGATAAATTTAAACGGTTTTTTTTATACGGTTAAACCTGTTTTGCCCCATTTAACTGCAAATGCCAAAGGACATATCATAGCCGTAACATCTTACAGCGGGTCATGGGGAACTTATGGGCAAACTGTTTACTCTGCCGTTAAGGCGGGATTGGTTGGCGCGGTTAAGTCGTTGGCAAAAGAGGTTGGGGAGTATGGAGTTTGCGTAAACGCAGTGATGCCGGGTTTTATGGATATGGGAATGGGAGCCAGAGTTGAGAAAAAAATAAAAGAACAGGCAAAACGCAATAATGTGTTAGGTCGGTTAGCCTCGCCTGATGAATCAGCAGGGTTTATGGTGTATTTGTCGGGTATGAAAGGTGTATCAGGACAGGTTTTTAACTTAGACAGCAGGATTTTGAATTGGTTATGAACAATGATATTTGTATAACCGGAATGGGTGTGGTTACTCCTCATGGATTGACATTGGAATCGTGCTTGAATTTCCTAAAAAAAGCTGTGCCTTGCGAAGAAGGAGATTTAGCGTATTGCGCTGACGGGTCGGTTTTCATTAATGAAAAGAAATTTTTGGAAAACTCTGTTTTTGATTATGGAAACGGACTTAACGATGATTATAAAAATGTTTATGCGCTTGAAGCGTCTCAACGGGCATTGACCGACGCCGGAATATCATCTTTTGATAAAATAGGCACTGTTATTTCATGTTCTAGACCGACATTCGGAAGAAACGGCAGATGGCGAAAAGCGGTTAATAAATTTTTAACAGAGAAAAAATTAAACTTTGAAGATATATCGGTGGTCTCACGTGTTGATATGCCTTCATTGTATGTGAGAAGAAAGTTGGGCATATCAGGTCTTTCGTGCTGTGTAACATCCGGTTGTGTAACCGGTTTAATGTCGGTCATTCAAGCATTCCGTATGATAGAGCGCAAAGAAGCGGACATTATACTTGCAGGCGCTGTGGAAATTGTTCCTGACGGTACTTTTATGGCATCGTATAAAAATATGAAAGTGCTTACGGATTTATATGAAAATTTCAGGCCTTTCCATAAAGATAGAAACGGGTTTTTTATTTCTGAAGGATGTGGTATGCTTGTCTTGGAATCGTATGAAAGCGCGAAAAAAAGAAACAGTAAAATTTATGCTGTAATAAAAGATTATGCGGCGTTATCCGATCCGGTGAGCGTAACCGGTATGAGCCATGACGGATCGGTTATAGCCGAGCTATTAAGGCGATTAAAAAATAGGTCGGGGGCTGATATAGATTATATAAGTTGTCACGGCACTGCCACAAAACTTAATGATGAAACCGAAATTTTGGGAATTAAAAAAGCATTCGGCAAATTTTCCCATAAAATTTCTTTAAGCTCTATTAAACCTTTAACCGGACATATGCTTGGCGCGTCAAGCGTTATAGAAATAATTGCTGCTGTTTTGGCAATGGAAAATAATTTTATACCGCCTACAATCAGGCTTGATAATCCGGATAATATAAGTGATTTGGACTTTACTCCTTGCAAAATTAAGACGCGTGAAATAAATTATGCGGTAAGCGCTTCTTATGGGTTTGGATGTTCCATAGCCGGATTGCTTTTGGAACGGCACAATTGTAACTTAACATCAAAATAAGGATATGCGGGAAATGCTGCGTTCTATCTTAAAAAATGAAATTGACAACATTAAGGCAAAAGGATTATACCGATCACTCAGGAAAGCCTCTTTGTCAACGGCTGAGAATATTGTTATCGGCGATAAAAAATATATCAATTTTTCATCAAATAATTATCTCGGATTACTTAACGATCCTCGTCTTGCTAAAGCCGCTGAATCAGCAATACTTAAATACGGGATTGGAGCAGGCGCCTCAAGATTGCTTACGGGCAATACTGTGCTTCATGAACAGTTGGAAAAGGTTATATCTGATTTTAAAAAACAGGAAGACGCTATAGTCTTTCCGACAGGATATATGGCTAATTTAGGAGTTGTTTCGTCTATTATGGACTCCAGAGACGATCTTATTGCAGCTGACAGTTATATTCATGCCAGTTTGTTTGACGCTTGCAGAAACGCGCTTGCCGCTTTTAAGGTGTATCCTCATCGAAATGTGAATGAACTTGCGAAAATACTTAAACGTTATTATCGTGATAAACGCAGAATCCTTGTTATAACAGACGGCGTTTTCAGTATGGACGGCGATCTTGCTCCTATCAAGGAACTTGGCGAAGTCGCTAAATCGTTCGGCGCTTACCTTATGGTTGACGACGCGCACGGTACGGGAGTTCTCGGCGAAAACGGGCGCGGAACCGCTGAGTATTTAGGATGCGAAGACGTAATTGATATTCATATGGGCACGTTAAGCAAATCATGCGGGGTGCTTGGCGGGTTTATATCGGGAATAAGCGAACTGAAAGAATTTCTCGTTAATACCGCCAGAAGTTTGATATATACAACCGGCATACCCCCTGTATTATGCGCCTGCTCGATAGAAGCGATAAATATTATTAAAGAAGAGCCGCAACGCCGCCGGAAATTGTTGAAAAACAGTATGTACCTGCGTAAAGCATTAAAAGAACTGGGGTTTGATGCTTCTGAGGGCGTATCGCATATAATCCCTGTTATTATAGGTGAAAACGAACGCGTTATGGAAATTTCATCGTTTTTATACGATAACGGATTAATAGTGCCGGGCATTAGATACCCTACTGTGCCGAGAAATCAGTCACGACTGCGCATCAGCCTTCAGGCGACCCATTCGGATAATGATATAGATAAACTTATTGAAGTGATGAAAGACGTGGCTATAAATTTCGATGATAGATTATTAACGAGGTAGTTTTTTGATGGATTATAAACAATTAGATAAAAAATACGTATGGCATCCTTTTACACAAATGAAAGATTGGATTGATGATGACATAATTGCCGTAGATAAAGGGGAAGGGGTGTGGCTTTACGATACCGAGGGCAACCGATATATTGACGCAGTGGGGTCCTTGTGGGTGAACGTGCATGGACACGCCAACCCTGAACTGAATGATGCCATTATTGAGCAGTTAAGAAAAATATCACATACAACTTTTCTCGGCTTGACTCATCCGCTCGCTGTGCAGCTTGCCGAACAGCTTATATCAATGACTCATCCCAACTTAAAAAAAGTTTTTTATTCGGATAACGGATCGACTGCCATGGAAATAGCCTTAAAAATGGCTTACCAGTATTGGCAGCAGGCGGATGGCGGTAAACATAAGAGCAGAACGAAATTTATAACCTTTTCTAACGCATATCATGGCGATACTATAGGATCGGTTAGTTTAGGCGGAATAGATTTGTTCCATAAAATTTATAAACCGCTCCTGTTTGATTGTTACAACGCCCCTTACCCGTATCCGTACAGGTTCGACGGCGATGAGAATGCCTGTAAAGAATATTGTTTGAATGAATTGAGGAAAATTTTAGAAAATTATGGCGATACAATAGCTGCTGTGGTTATTGAACCGGAGGTGCAGGGCGCCTCAGGTATGATAATGACACCTAAAGGGTTTATGAAAGAGCTCAAACATATCGTAAAGCAGTACGGAGCTTTGCTGGTAGTCGATGAAGTTGCTACCGGGTTTGGACGGACAGGTAAAATGTTTGCCAGTGAAATAGAAAATATTGCTCCTGATATTATGTCTGTCGCAAAAAGCATTACAGGCGGATACCTTCCTTTATCCGCAACATTAGCTTCGGATAAAGTTTATGAGGCGTTTCTTGGCGATTATGCCCAACAGAAAACTTTTTTTCACGGGCATACTTATACGGCTAACCCGCTGGGGTGCGCTGTATCTTTAAAAAATCTTGAACTGATGCGCAAAAATAATATTTTAGGAAATGTTGCTGAACGGGCAAAACAGGCTGATTGTGTTCTCAATGAATTTAAAAAGTTATCTCATGTAGGTGATATTAGACAGAAAGGGCTGATGATAGGTATTGAGCTGGTCAAGGATAAACAAACAAAAAAACCTTATTTATGGGCTGACCGGATTGGCGGTAAGGTTGTAAAAGAAGCAAGAAACCATGAAATAATCATACGCCCTTTGGGCAATGTCATTGTTTTAATGCCTCCTTTGTGCATATCCGAACAGGAACTGGAGCGTCTTCTGCGCGGCACTTATGAATCTATCAAAAAAGTAACGGAATAATTTATGGGTCGGGGAAATAATAAAAATGGAAAATTTTCCGCAAAAGGAATTTTTATTACCGCTACCGATACTGACGCGGGCAAAACAGTAGTAACCGCCGGGCTTGCGAGAAATTTTTATAAAAAACAATATTCGGTAGATATTATTAAACCTATAGCTACAGGCGGGATACCGTGTCCGGACGCTTTTTTTTTGAGCCATGCGGTTGACGGAATAATCAGTCCAGAAAAAATTGCCCCTTTTTCGTTAGAAAACCCTTTGGCTCCTTATACCATTTTACGCAGAAAAAAAATATCGGTTAATATAAAGAAAATATTTTGTGAGATAAAACAAAGGGAATCGTTATGCGAGTTCTTTTTTATAGAGGGAATAGGCGGTATTCTTGTTCCCTGCTTAAAACATTATTCTGTAATTGATTTTATTGTAGAATTACAGTATCCTGTTCTGGTAGTAGCTCGAGCGGGACTGGGTACAATCAATCATTCGCTGATGACATTATTTTTGCTGAAAAGCAGGAAAGTAAATGTATTAGGTTTTGTAACAAACTGCTGTAAACCTTATGATAACGATGAATCGTTAGCCGATAATGCCCTGATTATAGCCGAGTTGTCAGGATTTGACTGGCTGGGGAACGTGCCTTACATAGAAAATGTAAGTGATGATTTTTCTGAATTGGAGACTGTTTTTGAAAAAATTGCCTGTAAATTTAAAGAAAAAATTAGATGAGCTTCGGCAGGTAATCAAAAGGGATAAAGTTTATATTTTCCTTTTGCTTATTCTTGCTGTCATAGCATCGCATAATCTGGCGTATAAGCCTGAATCCGTATCTTCTCATAAAATAGAAAGTTATAAGACACTCCACGGGGATATGGATGATCTTTTGAAAGATTTCAAAATAACGCCTAAATTTAAAAAATTATTATCTGTTTTGGTTATGTTTATTGTTATTGGATTTATAATGCTTGTTATTAATTTTTTTCGGTTTATTAGAAAATATTTTTTTTTGCCCCGCGAATATAATCCGCCGAATATAATGCAGATAGAAAATTATAAGAAATTGTACCCATGGGGGTTATGGGATATTTGTAAAATTTTAGTGATTTTTTTTATAGCTTACCTTTGTTTCTCGACTGTGCAGGAATTAATTATTGAAATAGTAAAGGTTGACAGGGATACGGTAAACTATAATTTTCTGTTCATTATGGATATGTTTTTTGCGGAATTAGTAGCTGTTTTTTTTGTATTCAGGTTTATGGGCAATTACAATATATCCATCAGGCAGTTCGGGATAAAATTTTCAGATTTTTTTTCATCGGTTTTAAAAGGGGTATCTTCTTACTTGATGTTTCTGCCGGTGTACTTAGTTCTTGTTATCGCGACGAATCTATTGAGTAAAATGTTTGATATTAAAATGAAACCTCAAGAGGTTTTGTCGTTGCTAACGGATGAATCTAAGTTTACATCGTCTCAATTTATGGCGGTTGTGATATTTATCACAGTATTAGGGCCTATATTTGAAGAAATTTTTTTCAGGGGTTTTTTGTATAGATGGTTAAGAAAAAATCTGGGTGTTTTCTGGGGTCTTTCCATTAACGCAGTCCTTTTTTCTTTAATCCATAACAATATGATGGCTTTTCTGCCGATTGTTTTTCTCGGCATAATATTAAGTGTGCTTGTGGAGAAAACATCTTCCCTTGTGCCTTCAATAATAATGCACATAATGGTTAATTCCGTTAGCGTGCTTATGGTTTTGTCTTTAACTGGATAAGAAAGGGTAAAATGAAAAATATTGTTCTTTTCGGATTTATGGGAACAGGCAAATCGCTTATCGCGAGAAAGTTAAGGGATATATTGGGGCTTGAGGTTATCGATATGGATACATTGATTCAACAGCGTGAAGGAAAATCCATATCGAAAATTTTTGCTGAAAACGGCGAACCTTATTTTAGGGAGATAGAAAAAAAGACGGCTATTGAGTTGGCTGAACAGCAGGGAGTTATCATATCTACAGGCGGCGGGGTTGTGCTCAATGAGGAGAATATAAAAAATTTATCGAAAAACGGTGTTTGCGTGTGTCTTCAGGCTGAACCTGAAACCATATTTGAGCGAGTTAAACCTGAAACCCATCGACCTCTTCTGCAAACGGATAATCCGCTTGAAACTATAAAAAATATTTTGAATAAAAGAAAAATAAATTATCTGAAAGTTCCATATAAAATAGTAACTGATAATAAAACCCCTGAACAAATTTGCGAAGAAATTTTAAATATTTATAACAAAATTTGAAGCAAAGGAGATTTTTTTTTATGCCTGTTGATACAATTTTATGGGAAAACGATAACCTGATTATTATTGACCAGACACTTCTGCCGGAAAAATTAGTTAAAAAAAAATTGGATACTGTTGAAGATGTATGGGAAGCCATAAAAAAACTTCGGGTGCGAGGCGCGCCGGCTATTGGTGTGACTGCGGCGTTCGGGATTGTAGTAGCTCTTAAATCTATAGAAATTACCGATAGAAAAATTTTTGATGCGGAGTTTAAGAAAATATCCGATTATCTCGCTTCATCAAGGCCTACCGCGGTTAATCTGTTCTGGGCGCTTGACAGAATGGCAAAGGTGCTTGAAAATAACCCTGATTTATCAGTCGCTAAAATAATAGTTAAATTAACATCCGAAGCTGTGGCCATAATGAATGAAGACAAAACCGTTTGCCGTCAAATTGGAAAATTCGGAAGCCGGCTGTTGCCGTCAAAATGCACTGTTCTTACCCACTGCAACGCAGGCGGGCTTGCCACAGCCGATTACGGAACCGCGTTAGGCGTGATATATTCCGCTTATGAATCTGGAAAAGAGATAAAGGTCTATGCAGATGAAACAAGACCGCTCCTTCAAGGATCGCGGTTAACCGCATGGGAACTTATGCACTCGGGCATAGAGGTAACTCTGATATGCGACAACATGGCGGCTAAGGTTATGTCCGAAGGTAAAATAGATGTTGTCGTGGTGGGAGCCGACAGGATAGCCGCTAACGGAGATACCGCTAATAAAATAGGAACTTATATGGCGGCGTTATGCGCTAAATATCATAATATACCTTTTTATGTAGCGGCTCCGTCATCGACGTTTGACCTTTCTTTGGAGTCGGGAAAAAAAATACCTATTGAAGAACGAGCCGCAGAAGAAATAACCTGCGGGTTTGGAAAACGAACCGCTCCCGAAGGAATTAAGGTTTATTCTCCAGCTTTTGACGTAACCCCGGCGGAACTTATAACCGCTTATATTACGGAAAAAGGGGTGATTAAAGCCGACCAGATAATTGATAAGTTAAAATAAGGTGTTTTTATGGCGCAGCCTAAATTGTTAAGCGATTTTACGGAAGAGCAGTTAATATCTTTTTTTGACAGGACAAATGTGTTGTCGTCTCATATCCTTAAAGGTATAGGAGATGACTGCGCTGTGCTGTCTGTTGATGGGACTGATTCCTGCTGGTTGCTGACTCAAGATTCCGTGGTTGAGGGGAAACATTTTAGGTTTTTACAGGATAAACCTTTTTGGGTTGGCTGGAAATCGTTGGCAAGAAGCATAAGCGATATCGCCGCTATGTCGGGTATCCCGAAAGGGGCTCTTGTATCTCTGGGGTTGCCGAAAGATTTGGAAGTCGCTTGGATAAATGAAGTCTACGATGGAATCCATTTGTGTGCCGAGCGGTATGATTGTCCGGTAATCGGCGGTGATATGTCTTCGTCGGATACCGTTTTTTTATCTGTTACAATTATAGGGCAGGCGGATCAGAATAAAATAAGTTACAGGAGCGGGGCGCAAGCTGGTGATTTTTTGTGCGTAACAGGTAAACTCGGCGGAAGCATCATTGAAAAACATTTTAAAATTGAACCTCGAGTAAATGAATCTATATGGCTTGCTGAAAATGCCAGTGTTACATCAATGATTGATTTGAGCGATGGTATCGGAAAAGACCTTTTTCATCTCGCTAAAGCAAGTGATGCGGGGTTTGAAATATTTTTTGAGAAAATGCCTGTATCTCAAGAGGCTTTGCGGATAAGCTCAAATGATTATCTTAATGCTTTTGAACACACGCTTTACGATGGGGAAGACTATGAGCTTTTGTTCACTTTGCGCGGTGATGAATCATCCATTAAAATAATATGCCGCAAATTTGAGTCTGAATTTGATCTGAAAATTTCGGTTATAGGAAAAACAACCGATGACAAAGGTGAGATAAAAATTTTAAAAAACAATGCAGTCTGGAAAAATTTAAAACAGGGCGGATACGAACATTTTTTTAGATAAAAAAACAATGGTTTCTTTTGAGTATATAACAAACAGCCCGAAACAAACGGGTAATCTTGGCAAAAAAATCGGAGCTGTTTTAAAACAAGGCGATGTTTTGGCTTTATCCGGCGATTTGGGCACAGGCAAAACCTGTTTGTCCCAAGGTATCGCATGCGGGTTGGGGGTGGACAGCAATGTGCCTGTCTCAAGCCCCACTTATACTTTGGTTAATCAGTATGAAGGAAAAATTTTAGTTTTTCATCTGGATTTATACCGCATAAAATCGGATGATGAATTTTATTTAAGCGGGTTGGATGAATTTTTGAGCGGTAACGCCGTTACTATTATTGAATGGGCAGATAAACATGTCGATGTTATGCCCGCTGAAGCAGTTTGGATTAATTTAAGTTTTATAGATTTTAAAACCAGAAAAATTTTAATAACTTATAACGAGGATTATCATGAAAAAAAACTCTTTAGTTTCGGTAATTAGAATTATACTGATTTTTTCCGCGTTTTTTGTTTTTCAATCTCCGTTATTATTCAGTCAAGACAGTACCGCCGAAGCCGGCAAACCAACATCTTTTGAGCAACTTATTCGGGATAAGCAATGGGATAAAGCGTTGGAAGAAGCTAAAAAATCGGTCGAAAAATATCCTGAAAATTATGATAACCAGTTTAAACTTGCTTTTGTTTATATACAGCTTGGCAAATATGACGATGCAATATCTATCCTTAAAGACATAATCAAGGCGCAGAATAATTATGTGCAGGCTTATGTCCAGTTAAGCATTGCTTACCGCAGTACAAACAGAGCGCAGGATGCGTTAGCAGTGCTTAAACAGGGAATGGACGCTGTTGCAAATAATTATCTGCTGATATTTAATTATGGCATTTCTTTGATGGCGGCTCAGAAATATGATGAGGCTATTAAAACTTTCAATCAGTTCGCTATGTTGGTGCCTGCAAGAAAAACTGAGGCTTACTTTCGGATTGGGTTATGTTATGCCGCAAAAAATAAATTTGATAAAGCTGTCAGTTATTTTAAAAGAACAGTACGAAATGATTCAAATTATTTTGAAGCGTATTATGAGTTAGGCAACATTTTTTTTGACAAAAACGATATAAAAGAAGCCGAATATTATTATAACTTGGCAATACAGGCAAATCATAAATACCTTGACGCGTTGTTTAAGTTGGCGTCGATTTATAAATATCAGAAAAAATGGGCTGAAGCAAAAAATATTTATTTTAAAATTATTGATATTAATCCTAATATTATGGAGGTGTATATATCTTTGGCTCAAACTTATGCTGAAATGAAAAAATGGACAAGGTCAATTTTAGTGCTTGAGAAAGCTATTAAACTCAACCCTGATATACTCGATTTATATGTCTTTTTAGGTTCTGCTTACGGTAAAATTAATAATTATGAAAAGGAGAGAGAGAATTATAAAAAAGCGTTGTCTATGGAGCCGAATTTGCCGGAAGTGGATTTTTGTATGGCAAGAAGTTACAGGAACCAAAAGAAATATGATGACGCTCTTAAATATTATACCAAAATTTTAAAAAAGTTTCCCGATGACCCAGAGATACTTTTGTATGTCGGTGAAGTATATGTGGAGCGGAACGATATTAAATCGGCAGTAAAAATATACGACAAACTTAAGACATTGAATCCGCAAAAAGCCGATGAGTTAGACAGTTTGATAAATCCGATGGAAAAAGATAACAGCTGATTTATTAGTTATCTAAAATAGGCGTATTGGATTGCCATGGCTATGAGCAACATTGTACTTCACATCAGTTAATTACAAAGATTAAAAAATAAAAAAGGGGATATGTTGTAGATGCCCTTTTTTTCAATAATTCATGTGTATGCTGTGCAGTTACTTTGCCGTTATTATCAAACTCAGCGACCAGCTGATTGCCGTTGTGAGATACCCTGTCAAAGATTCGTTAGAAAAAATTTTGTATATTTTCTGACCCGTCTCTATTGTAGAAATATTGCCGATGATTTACAACAGAAGAATTATCCGCGTAATAAACAGCCTAATGTAACCGTTGGGTTTTTCTATACAACCTGTTTGTTTTTGTACATATTTTGCTTCTTTCATCAAAAAGATATTTTTTTTCTTACCGTTAAAGAATCCCTATAAAAGTGTTTTTTAATTTTGTTTACGCCAATGGCACAGTAAATGCGTTTTCATCTGTCGAAATTGTTTCGGATAATAAAATAATTGACGGAGGAAAAATGCACCTTTTAATCTTGTCCGACGATACACTCCCTGCGGTCAATCCGTTTTTCAACATAGATGATTTACGTATATGGGGCATAGGCAAAGGGGTTTGCCGAAAAGGTGTAACCGTTAGCTATCTGATACCCGAAGACCGACGGGTGCATCATGAGCAAAACAACCACATTTTTTATTATTCCAGATCAAATTTCCGCAAAAAAATACAGGAAATCAACCCTGACGCTGTACTGGCAAAAAATTGGACTCTCGCCGAAAAATGTTTTTTCAAAAAAATCCCGCTCATCATAGATTTATCTTCATCGGTTTTATACGATAACGATATGGACGAAATATCCGTTCAGGTAAGAATGATAAAATCGTTGAAAAAGGGGGATTTTTTTATATGTTCCACAAAAGAACAAAAATGGTTTTATCTGAACTATTTAATGCAAAGCGGGTTCGCCGCTGAAAATGATTTGATCAAAGTCGTGCCCAATTATATCCCGCAGTTTATCCTGCCCGAGGACAAGAAGCGAAAATCAGGGAAAATATCGTTTGTGTCGTACTGGGATAATTCAGAGTCGATTAACGTATCTGCTATGCGATCGATAATAAATTATTTAGACAGCAACAAAGATAATTCACTTAAAATTTTCTCGCAAGGCGATTTTTGTTATAACGGGCTTGATCTTTTTCTTAAATACGATTCCGAAGAATTTTTTAAATCGGATATGTTTTGTATAGAGGAAGTAATCGGCTGGGACGAATTAATTGAGGATATAAAAAATTATAATGTGGGGCTTTGCCTTGAACCTTGTTCAATCCATAGCGCAAGCCGGATACCGTTGCAGGCGGAATTGTTTTTAAGTTGCGCCTTACCTATTATTTGTACAAAGGGGACGGCATTATCTCAGCTTGTGGAATCTTATAACGCTGGATGGACGATTGACCCGGATAACCCTGAAGAATTGTGTAACTGTTTGGCATCGATAAATAACGGTAAAAAACAGGTTTCTGTGTTCGGCAGAAACGCTAAGCTCGTTGCTGATAAGTTGATCAATAATATCGAGTCCCTTAATCCTATACTTGATTTCCTTAAATCGCCCGCGAAAACGGCTGAGACCGCTGAAGGGATAATACCGCATCTTGTAAATCATTCCAAAAATATTCTTAATATGGATAATCCGTTGCTTAATGATATTTATATAGAAAATATCCTGATTATGGTATCCGGTTCGTGGAAACAGCTTGAGGATTGTCTGGAGATAATGGATATAATGTTTCCGTTTTCCGCCATCACTTTATTATGCCCGGATTCCCTATTGCTTGAAGAAGTGGACGTGCCGCCTGACTGCAGTTTGATTATTTATGAAGCCGCCGATTTTTGTCCTGAATTTATCAAAGAGGTTCTTTTGTACAACAGCGCGCAAAGGTTTGATATTTGTATAGCTTTGTTTAAAGATAAATTTGTGTATTCCGATGTGAAGCTTAAAAAAGCCCTTCTCGCCTCATGCGCTAAATACAAAGTAGGGTTTACGTCCGACTCTAACTTTGTTCTTGTTGAAGACAGTATCGAAAAATACGTAAACGAAGCTGTAGAAGATATTTTTGAGACATCGGAAATGAACAATTTTATCGGCTGAAATTTATCGGATATAAAATTTTTATAGATTGTTTTTAGGTGTAACCTGTGCTTGATTTAGCATCTGCCAAAATAAAAATACAAAACAATACTGAAAAATCGGTTTTGGTATCTATTTGTATAGTTAATTGGAATACAAAAGATTATCTATGCGCCTGCATAGAGTCAATAAAAAAATTTTGTAAAAAAAATCAGGTTGAGATTATTGTAGTCGATAACGCCTCTGCCGATGGTTCGGCGGAAATGGTCAAAATATTATATCCCAACCTGAAACTGATAGAAAACAGTGAAAATACGGGTTACGCTTACGCTAATAATCAGGCATTTCGCTCGGCTCTGGGTGAATATATCCTTATTCTTAATCCCGATACGGTTATGCCTTACAACATTTTTGATAAACTTATCCGTAAAATGGAAACTAATCCTGAAATCGGTGTTTTATCCTGTCGGCTTAGGAATATGGACGGGTCTATACAGCAGTTCTGTTACGGACTGCCCACCATAAGCGATGAAATTTTTATGCAGACCGGATTAGACCGTAAATATCCGCTTAACCGAGCCGCAGGACATCGCAAAATGAAATTTTTTGCCGGAGATGCGGAATGTGAAACGGAACAGCCGCCGGGCACTTTTTTATTCACCAGAAAAAAAGTTATAGATGAAATAGGCGGGTTTGATGAATCTTTCCCGATTTTTTATAACGATGTCGACTGGTGTAACCGTGTAAGAAAAGCTGGCTGGAAAATTGTCTTTACGCCGGCGGTTTATGTCTATCACCATAAAAGCGCGAGCATCAAAAAAAATTTTATTTTTTGCCTTAAAGAAGAATTTGTTATGCGCAGAAAATATTACGCGAAATATTACGGCAACTGGGCGGTTGAATTTTTGTCGTGGTTTTCGCCGTTTGGGAAAGATAAAAATTCTCTATTTCCCTGCACAACAAAAACGAAAAAAATACTTCTTATTAAATCGAGCTTTGATGAGCATTTCGAACAGTTTGTAAAGTCGGTTAAAGAACAATTTCCTGAATCTAAAATAGATTTACTGTTATTGAGTTTCAATCCGAAAAAAACAGCGGATTACTCAGCAAAATTTAATCGGATAATCGGTTATAGCGGAAAAAATCCGTGGATATCTTGTTGGTCTGTAGATAGAAAAATCCGCAAATTTTTATGGAATGAAAAATACGATTTTATTCTGTTCCCTCATTCTAATATTGACGGCGCCGGATACTGGAATATCATCTTTTTTTCCTTATTACTATTTCCGGCAAAAATAGGGGCATTCAGCGTAAGCGAGAAATGGAGTTTTTTCCGCTCCATAGGTTTTAAACAGTGCCGGGGCTTTTTTGTTTATATAACGGCATATTTATTGCTTCTTATTAAATCGTGTATTTCATTAATTTCAAAAAAGGTTTAAGAATAAAAAATATAAGGAATTTATTTATGAAGGATGGGGTATCCGTTTGTATCGTAAATTATAACGGGGCGGAATTGCTAAAAAAATATTTGCCTGAAGTAGTTAATGTTATAACTAATTGTCAGCACGATGATTGGGAACTTATTTTTTATGATAACGGAAGCGGGGACAATAGTATCCAGGTAGTAAAATCGATTTTTCCGGCAGTTCGCGTTTTGTCGTCGCCGGTGAATTTTGGTTTTTCCATTTCAAATAACAGCGCCGTAAAGTTTGCTAAATATAAATATGTACTGCTTCTTAATAACGACGTGATTCCTGAAAAGAATTTTTTGGATCCCTTGATGGATAAACTCAAAGATCCCGAAGTTTTCGCCGCGGCTCCTAAAATGTACCGGCTTGATAAGAGTATTGACGACGGCATAAGGCACGCTGAATTTAAAACAGGTCTTCTGACCCCTGTCCTGAATATCAATAAGTCGCTGGAGGATAAGTCGAATTTTACGACATTTTTCTGCGGCGGAGCCGTTTTGCTTAAAAAAGAAATTTTTGATGAACTCGGCGGATTCGATACATTATTCACCCCGTATTCATGGGAAGACCTTGATTTATCTTACCGTTCGTGGAAACGAGGATACAAGGTAATCTATGAACCTAAGAGCGTGGTTTATCATCATCGGGAAGGTACGGCTAAAAAAGTGTATTCGCTGACTTACCGCAAAATGATCGCTTGGCGCAACAGGTTTATTTTTATGTGGAAAAATTTGTCCTTTTTTCCATGGATATTCGAGCATATTTTTTATCTTCCGTTTAAACTTATAAAATTTGTATTCACGGGCAGGGGGGCTTATGTGCTTGGGTTTCTGTGGGCATGCAATTTTTTGCCGATGATTATCGCTAAACGGCAAAAAGAAAAAAAATATTTTATAAGAACGGATTTGGAAATTTTTAATATGATGAGCGCAAAATGAACGCAATAAGTGTTGTCATACCTAACTGGAACGGTGAAAAAACATTGGAAACCGCTTTGAAATCGGTTTTTGATACGTTCAGAACCTTAAACCGTCCTTATGAAGTAATTGTTGTAGATGATTTTAGTACGGACAGCAGTGTTGAGATAGTTGAAAGATTCACCGGAGTTAGGATATTTAAAAATTTTTCTAACCGAGGTTTTTCTTTAACAGCTAATTTTGGAGTAAGATGCGCAAAGTATGATCTTGTTTTTATAATGAGCAACGATATTATTATTGAGCCCTCTTTTGAACATCTTGTTATTCACTTCCTTGACGATAAGGTTTTCGCCGTTAGCCCGCAGGTTAGATGGAAAAATTCCGGTAAATTCGCTTACGGCAAACGAACAGCTAACTGGGAAAACGGATATTTTAAGGTTGTAGAGAGCAAATATATATCGTATCCCTCATACACATTGTTCGCATGCGGCGGGTCGGCTTTATTTGACAGAAAAAAATTTTTGGATTTAGGCGGGTTTGATGAACTGTACCATCCGTTTTACTGGGAGGAAATAGATATTTCTTACAGGGCTTTGAAGCGAGGTTTGAAAATAATCCACGAACCGTCCGCTGTGGTTTTTAACTCAGATGACGGAGTAATTAAAAACAGTTATAAGTCGCGGTATGTAAAACATATTTCAGGTAGAAACAGTTATCTTTTTTTATGGAAAAATATTACGTCAAAAACAATGATTAAAAATCATTTGAAAAATCTGTTTCCTTCATTGTTAAAAGATATTTTAGATAGAAAATTCAGGTTTGCGAAATGTTTTTTTTCTGCGCTTGTAAGATTACCTAAGGCGTTATATAAACGGCTGGAAGAAAAGAAAAATACATCTGTAAGCGATGAAGAAATAATAAAAGTTGTTAATCAGGATATCTCGTTGTATCCGTGCGGATTTGAAATTAAACAAGAAAAAAAAGTATCAGGGGTTGATAATGAGGGTTGCGGTAATTATTCAAGCGCGAATGGGGTCTCAGCGGCTGCCAGGTAAAGTTTTATTAAAATTGAAAGGGCATAGCGTCCTATGGCACATTATAAAACGTGTAGAGCATTCGTTATGTGTTGACGAAATTGTTGCGGCTACAACAACCGCCCCGCAAGACGATGAAATAGTTGATGAATGCAGAAAAATCAATATACCGGTTTTCAGGGGCGATGAGCAGGATGTGCTTAAACGGTATTATCTTGCGTCTAAACTTGTGAAATCAGACATTATATGCAGGGTAACCTCGGACAATCCGCTCGTGGAACCTATATTTATCGATATGGCTCTCGCCCGAATGAATTATTCAAGCGAAGATTATGTGAATATTGACGGAGCTGCGCTTGGAACCGGCATAGAAATATTTACTAAAAAAATTCTTAAAACCGCGGCAAAAAACGCTAAGGAAAATTATCAAAGGGAACACGTAACACCGTTTATGCGGGAAAATTTTGAAATTTGTTCGTACGGTAAAATTGCAGTTCCTGAAAATTTTTATTGCCCTGATTTACGATTAACCGTAGATACGCCTGAAGATTTTATTTTTATGAAAGAAATATATAACCGGCTTTATAAAGAAAATTCAATAGTATCTCTTGCGGGAGTTATCAGATTATTGACAAAAGAAAAACCAGAACTTCGCGCTTTGAATTCCCATATTCGCCAGCGCAGTGTTGTTTAACCGATTTTGGAGTTGAAATATGAAATGCAGTAAAATTCAAATAGGAAATTTTATAATCGCAGAAAACGCACCTGTTTTTTTTATCGCTGAAATAGGCATTAACCATAACGGCAGTTTAGAGCGGGCGAAAAAATTAATTAAAGCCGCCAAGCAAGCCGGCGCTCATGCCGTTAAGTTCCAATCGTTTAAAGCGGATATGATGTGCGATATGTATCTTGAGGAAACTAAGGATGTCAAGGGATTAACAGGCGGCAGTAAATCGTCTTATGATATGTATAAATCGCTGGAGTTAAGCGATGATATGCACAAGGAACTTATGGAAACAGCCAAGGAAGAAGATATTTTGTTCTTTTCTTCCGTGTTTGACGAGAAAACCGCTGATTTTCTCGATGAATTAAATGTGCCCGCATATAAAATAGCGTCAAGCGACCTGACTCATCTGCCTTTAATCGAACATATTGCTAAAAAAGGAAAACCTTTGATTTTATCGACCGGAATGGGTGTTTTGTCCGAAATTCAAGAAGCGTTAGATGTTTGCTATAAAGCGGGAAACGATAAGATAATTATCCTGCACTGCGTAAGCAGTTATCCGCCTGCCGCTAAAGAATTGAACCTGAACGTAATAAAAACATTGAAAGAACAGTTTCCGCATCCCGCAGGGTATTCCGATCATTACGAAGGTTATTGTGCCTGCCTTACCGCTGTAAATATAGGCGCTTCGGTGATTGAAAAACATTTTACTCTGGATAATGAATGGATAGGGCCTGACCACCGGATTTCCTTAACCGCTGAGCAATGCAAAGAATTTGTGGAAAAACTTAATCTGGTACAAGTAATGCTTGGCAGTAATATTAAAAAACCTGTGCAATCGGAACTTGCGTCCATAAAGCCGAGCAGAAGGAGTATCAGGGTGTTGGGCAGCATAAAAAAAGGCGAAATTATCACATATGATAAAATTGTAATGCTTAAACCGGAAAAGGGTTTGCCGCCTAAATATTTATCATCTATTGTCGGCAGGAAAGCCCGTATGAATATGAAAAATCATGAACCTATCACTTTTGATAAAATTCAATGACGGGCTCTTGGGAGAATAATCTATGAAAAAATTTTTTGAAGGAAAAAAAATTCTTGTTACCGGCGGAGCGGGGTCTATAGGCAGTCAGATAGTAAGGTCGCTTCTGAAATTTAATCCTGATGTTGTAAGGATTTATTCAAGGGGTGAATCTGAACAATTCGAGCTTCAGCATCAATTGTATAGATACAAAAATGTAAGATATTTGGTAGGCGATGTGCGGGACAGGGTAAGGCTCGCGAAATCGTTTAAAGGAATAGATTATGTATTTCACGCGGCGGCGCTTAAACATGTGCCCGCATGTGAGTATAACCCTTTTGAAGCAGTGAAAACCAATGTTATCGGCACGGAAAACGTTATCGATATCGCAACCGAAGAAGGTGTATCCAAGGTAATATCAATCAGTACCGATAAAGCGTGCAGCCCGACTAATGTCATGGGCGCCACAAAACTGCTTGCCGAACGGTTAATCGCGGCCGCTCATTATTCTCAAGGTACCAGCAAAACTACTTTTGCTTCGGTCAGGTTCGGTAATGTAATGGCATCGCGCGGGTCGGTTATACCTCTTTTTTATAAACAGATAATGCAAGGCGGTCCCGTTACCGTAACGGATACGCATATGACTCGTTTTATGATGACTATCCCTCAGGCAATAAGCCTTGTTTTTGAAGCGGCACATATAGCTAACGGGGGTGAAATTTTTATTTTAAAAATGCCGTCGCTGCGGCTTATTGACCTTGCGGAGGTAATGATAGAGGAACTGTCGCCTTTATCAGGGTTTGACCCCGAAGATATTGAAATTAAAATTATAGGCCCGAGAGCGGGTGAAAAATTATACGAAGAACTTTTAACTTCCGAAGAAGCGAGTTTAGCGGTTGAGCATGACGATATGTTCATCCTCTCCCCGCGAATATACGAGCAGATAACCAGCGCTCATGAAACTCATTGCAATGAATTGTCTTATACGTCTAATTCCGTTTCGTTGTTTTCAAAAAAAGATATAAAAAATTTGTTGTGTGAAATCGATGTAATACCGAAAAAAACAATACACCATAAAAATATAAGCCGTAAAAATAAAATTATAAATATTTAATTTTTTATCCGGCAAAAAAAATATGGAGCGAGCAGCTATGAGTTTTGTAATCTATCGTGAAATGAGGGATGGGGACTGCAATTTTGTGGATAAACGCCAAACCGGCATAAAAAATATTCGGTTCGCTTTTTTAAAAGATAATCAAGGCGGACGGCGTGTCCTGAAATATAGAAAAAACGCGGAACAGGTTTTGGTTCTCTTAAAAGGGTCTTTAGAAATAATTACTGAAACAGGCGAAAAATATAACCTTGGTCCTAGAATCGATTTGTTTACCGAAAAAGCATGGGCATTGTACATCCCTGTTGACGAAAAAGTAACTATATGTTCTAAAAGTGGTTATGAAGCGGCGTTATGTTCGGTTAAGGCGGAAAAAAAGTTTAACTTTCAACTTATAGCCCCTTCGGATGTGAAAGAAAAAGTTGTTGGGAAAAATAGTTATGAACGAAAAGTTTTCGATATTGTACCTCCTGACTTTAAAGCTCAGCGCATTATTCTCGGAGAGACATTGAACCCGCCGGGCAACTGGTCGAGTTTTCCTCCCCATAAACATGATGAACTTAATGAACAGGAAGTTAAATTAGAAGAGATTTATTATTTCAGGATAAAGCCGGATAATGGGTTTGGGTTTCAACGGATTTACAGCCCGAAAAGTAATATTGACGAAGCCGTTGTTGTAAAAAATCATTCTGTGGTTTTAATACCGCGTGGATATCATCCGGTTAGCGCCTGTCCGGGTTATGAGGTATATTATTTATGGATACTCGCGGGAGACGTCAGGCGGTTAAATCCTTATGAAGACCCAGAATACAGTTGGATAACAAAAAAGGTTTAGTTCGTATGGATAAGCTGATTAATGAATTATTAAAAAATTATGATGAAATCCTTTTTTATCTTGAAAAAATAGAAGGTATAGCCTCTGAACAAATTCGCCTAATAAAAAACGGCGATTTGACGCAGTTAAACTCTATTCTTGAACGCAAAGACGAATTAATAGGACGAATGGCGCAGCTTCAGGATGTGGTCGAGGAAAAATTGTCTCTTTTAGAGTCGTCCCCAATTCCTTATAGCGAGCGGCATAGCTGTGAACAAAAAGCATTGATGATACAAGATAAAGTAAACGAAATAATTAAGAACGAACATAATAATCTGCATAAAATTGTTAAGCGCAAAACCGATGTGTTCGCAATTCTTAAAAAAGTGCCTGAAGGCAAACGTGTTTTACATTCATATCAAAAGAGCGTCGGTAAGAAGCAGTTTGAAAATCAGTGGGAGGGCTGAAAATGGATGTAAATCATATGAAAGAGGGAATGATATTAAAAGAATCCATTCATATTGCCAGTGAAAATATCGTTATAGACAAAGGCACGGTTTTGAGTCTCGAGCAGATAAGTTTTTTAAAGCAGTCCGATTTGCGGGATATTGATGTTATCCATTTATCCGAAAAGAACAGTTTATATGAACAACAAATGTATCAAGCCTACATAAAATTGAGTTTTTGTTTCAGTAACCACATAAATAATGAGCAGATGCTTAACCTAATGCGCGAACTGAAAAATTTTATGTATGAGTATCTTGATAACATCGGAGGAAATGCGTCTGATGAGTAAAACGCACAAAGTTTATATCGGTTTAAATTCAGCGACCGCTATAGAAAATTTTAATAATATTTTTAAGTCGGTTTCTTCTTTGTCAAGTATTTCAGGCGTGATTTTCGTCATAGAAAATATTATTGATGATCCCAACGCGTCGGTTTCGGATTTAGAAGAGGTTATCAGCATTGATCCTGCCTTAACCGCAAGAATATTAAGAATAGCGAATTCAGCCTTTTATGGATTAAGCCATAAGATATCGAGCCTCACTCAAGCGATAACTATACTTGGATTTAACGCGTTGAGAAATATTATTGTAACATCTGAAGTTTTTGACGCTTTTCCACCCGAAAAAAATATAATTTTTGACAGGTACCTTTTTTGGAAACATTCCATAGCCACCGGTTGTGCCGCCAAAGCAATAGGTAAATTGCTTAAATTAGAGAATTATGAGGAAATTTTTATAGGAGGTTTGCTGCACGATATCGGCAAATTGGTTTTGGAAGAATTTTTCAAAAACGAATTCAGGCTTATTGTTAATCAGGTGAAAATGCAGGGAATTTCATTATTAGATGCTGAAAATAAAATATTGGGGTTTAACCATTGCGATGTGGGTAAAAAAATTACAAGTTACTGGAATTTTCCCCAGTTTTTTGTTGATTGCTCGGCTTATCATTGTTCAGGGCATAAATCTGAAACTTATTCGTCGAAAGTGGCTTGCGTTAAACTTGGCAATTGTTTCGCTAAAATATTTTGTTTCGGTTCAGACGGAGATGAACAAGTGCCTGTTATGGAGCCTGAGCTTTTTGATCTGTTTGATAAAACGGGATTATCTCAGAATGAATTTTTTGGATTATTCTTTTATGAAATGAGTAAAGGCAACGAGCTGCTTGAATCCTTGATATGAACCTTAAGGAGAAAATTAAATGGATCAGATTATTAAAAACGAGGATTTACAAGAGTTACCGAAAAAAAATATTAAGCCATGCAAAATGGAAAAGATAATTAAACGTGAAAATTTTAAAATTAGCGGCGAACCTCATCAATTCGGAAGAGCGGTAATGAAAGGCGCTGATCAGC
>JAGGZS010000066.1 GCA_021161885.1 bacterium | reverse complement strand
TGTTCATTTTTTAATCCTTGAATAAAATCTGTAAAAATATCGTATTTTTTTAATTGCGGAACATTTTCCATAGAAACATAATGGGGTTTGACCTCAGTAATTAATCTTAAAAAATGATATAATAGTCCCCATCTTTTGTCTTTTTCGCGATTTTTATTTTTTAACGTATGTTTTGAAAAAGTTTGACAAGGAGCACATCCCACAAGAATTTTTATTGACCCGGGAGGATATAATGCCTTGAGTTCCTTAGCGGTTATTTCGGCAACATCTCTTTCAATAAATTTTGAATTATTGTTTGCCTCGTAGGCATATTTGCAAGAAGGATCTGAATCAAATCCGGCAATAACTTCAATACCTGATTTTTGTAATCCATGCGACAATCCGCCTATTCCACAGAATAAATCAATGGCAACAATTTGTTTATTCATATTCAAATACCTTTTCATGAATCAAATTTTTGTATAGTCGTTGCCTCTATTTTATCAAAAAATTTAATATCACACAAACTATATAATTCTTTTATGTTTAATTTAAAATGGATTTTTACTACCTCTTCCGCCTATTCCACCTGAAGCATACTCACAATCAAATTTATTATAACAATCATACGTTTTATCCTCACATATTGGAGGAGTGTAGTCTATTATCCTGTCACTTCCTTTTTCTGTATTAGCTTTTTGAGATAAAGTAACCTTTCTTCCTTTAAACCTGCAGTGTTTTTGAAATTTTTTATTACTGACCATAATTGCCTCCTTTTTAGCCTATTTTAGATTCAAAAATTAACCTTCATATAATGACCATGCCTACTGCGAGGGGATAGACGTTACTGTAGATGCTCGGTAATCAGGTAATTTTAAATTTTTAGCTTCTATCAAGATGTTGCGCTAATTTCGTAACAAACGCACGTAACTCTTCTAATTTAAGGTTCGCTTTAAAACCATGGTCATTAGTGAATTCAAAAGCAACTACCTCACTTTCAAGTTGGTTGTCAATAGTGACATGTTCGATATTAAAATGGGCAATAGCATGCCGTAGATCAATGACAAAACCTCGTATTGTATTAGGATGAAGATTCGCTTTTCTTGAAGTACTTGTTGATTCTATACTTGTGAATGTTATACCCCATTGATCTATATTGTCCGCTATTTTACATTCAGGAATGAGTGTTATGAATTCTTCTTTTGGCAGAACAAGTAGGCCAAGAAGACAATTGATTAGTATAGTGGCACCATATTCACCCTTGTACTTTTCAATAATGGATAAAGTGTGTTTCATAAAAGAATGCTCAAATGGATCCAAATAGCTCATTATATATTCTCTCTTTAAATCAATAATCCTCGAGCTTCCACGTGTCGATCGGCAGACCGCTGTGCTCTATTAGTTTTTTCAGCCGATCCCAGTATTTCATGTCGTCTGGGTCTGTTATTATCAGAACAATGCCGGCACGTTTGCCGGTCATCCTGGAATAATGCATTGATTGACCGATCGCCTCAGTCCATTTACGAGCAAAGTCAACTTCTATGGCGTGCGTATCGGTTAAACAATCTACCCTGGTACCGTCACGCAATTGTACTTCAATCTTAGCACCGTGTTCCCTCGCCCATTGTTCCTGGTAATCGCGTTCTGTTTTCTTTTCTGCAGGCTGTGGATCTGGATTAGAATCCACGATAACCTGAGACTCGTTTTCGCGTTCCCATATACCTGATTCATAGTAGAGTTTTTTTAGTACGTCCGGGGCGTCTAAGTAGTAATCAGAGAGAGGTAGTTTATATTCGAATGTGTGATCTTCAAACCCTAAACCGCCGACAATCACTTTTATTGTTTCTGTATCATTGAAGATAGACTCGTTTGTTTCTGGGTGGATTGTTGGGAATTTTAGTGCTATTTGAATGTGATCTGTAAATTGATTAACTGTATAATTGTATCCAGAGATTTCTGCTTTACTGCATCGAATAAACAGACCGTTGTTATTTTCTAAAAAGATATAATCTTGAATATCCTTAGGAATTTTTAATGATTTTATTTCGTCACCAGTTGCATCGCCTATAAAAGAGACTTGTATAACAATGTAAATATTATTGTTTGTCTCATTTTTTAAGGTGTCTATTTCTTGTAGTATTCTTTTATTATCAAATCGTTTTTCTTGCCATGTATTATAATTACCAGCAATACCAAATTCAAGAGTACCAGGTAAACATAATAAAGCAAAATTACCGTTTTTTTTAATATTTTTATAGGATTCTTGTATTTTTTTCGATACGTATTCATCAACAGTTTGATCAGGAAACACAGGGCAAGTGAATACAAGAAAAAATAGTGACAGTATGGCTAATGTTTTTTTCATGGCTGACCTCTGATGAAGTATTATATCTCTATTTTCTCAAACATTGAATTTTTGTAGCTTTATTATCGTTATCGAACTCAACCACATACGTGGATGAATTCTTTTCTAATGCTAACTCCGTTGGTATGGCAACAACTTCCCAAAGAAAAAGTGTAAAGACATCTGCAGCTGTATGAAAAACCGCTCTTAAACCTTTCCACCACTTAGATTCACCTTTATCAAACGTCCACATTTCTTCTTTGTTTCCATTTTTATTTATATCTGATGATACGGGTGGACCGAATTCAGCAAGTATCATATTACGGGGCATTCCTTCTTGAAAAATAGTAACATCTTTTTTTTCTGGTTTTTGTACCGCCATAATTACAGAACAGGAAGATATATTGACAGCAATATATCCGAATAAGATTAGCAATAGCAGTTTTTTCATGAGAACACCTCAGCATTTAATGTTTTTTCATCTTTGGTCAGGTCGTTACCCCATCGATGTAAATTTACCGATGACAGGACCTACTATTTTATACCTTTTATTATCAAAAAATATTTCTTTGAACGCGGGATTGAGGGGTCTTAAAACTTTGGTTTCTCCGTAATCTTTGTACTGCCGCAGGAAAGATTCTTTACTCTCAAGATCAATAGCTATGACATAGTCGTCGTTTTTATAAAGCAGTTTTGTGCGGATAAACACAATCTCACCAGGGCGAAACTCGTATAACATAGAATCGCAGGTTACTTTTGTCGTAAACAGATCGTTATACCCAAGATGAGAGATCATATACTCGGTCGCGCATTCGTCTAAGTTGTTTGTTGTGTATATATTATACACCTTTTCCATAGGAATGAAAGGAACTTTATTCACTGGGATACCTACATCTTCTATTCTTATTGGTTTTGACTTTATTACGTGAGGGATAAAAGGTTTTTCTTTGTCAGGGATCCTCTCTTCTCCGGCAAGGCGGAGAAATTCTTCTCTTTCTTCAGGTGAAATATTAACGTATTTAGAAAGTTCATCAAGCAACTTTACACACTGATCGTAAGGCGGGGGGACTAAGCGTCCTTTCAACATGCTTGAAAAGTGTGTTTCGTGCATTCCGATAGCCTTAGAAAAATATCGTTTCGTCTGACTGGAAAGCTCTATTAAGTTTGATAATCGAAGATAAAATTTACGTTCCATATGTAAAATATAATTAAATTTCATACTTAATAAAAGAAAATTTTACATTGCAGTGAAAATTTTTATTGACTTTATTTTATTATGTGATGTAAGTTTATTTCCATAATAGCTAAAAATATCTAAGTATAGGTAAAAATATGCCAGCATATCTAATGATATTTTTTTGATCTAAAATTTACATTTAATACGTAAGTAAAAGTTATTATTTATAACAAAAGGAGAGTATATGAGGAGATACCGAAGGAAAGCAGGAAAAATCAGAGGGGTGCGTGTAGATAATGTACGCATTTTCGTTAATAAACAAACCGTCAAAAAATATCTTGATATGAAAAATTTAAGACAGAACGGGTTTGCGATTGAAATCGGGGTTAGCGACGCTACTGTCTCAAGATTATTGAACAAAAAACAAGAGCCTACTCTGGAGATGCAGAAAAGGCTTTTTTTGGCTACAGGAATAAAAGCGGATGATATGTATCAATACGAAATTATGGAAAGGGGGTGATTTACGTGATCAAGGTAACTCAAGCCAGATTTTATTCAATGAAAGAGGGTGCGGAGTACGTGGGGATTAAGTATTCAACATTTATCAAGTGGTGGCCGAGGTGGCAGAAGGCGGGAATCATTAAGGTTCGGAGGTTGAGGCTTAATCCTGAATCAAGAGGCAAAAATTTATTTATTTCACCGAGCGATTTACAGAGGCTCAAAAAGTATTTATTGAGGGTGGCTTAATGGGAATATTAACAGGAAGACTTTTTACATTAGACGACATAGCGGAGGAGCTGGGGGTTCCAAGGGCAACTGTTGATCGACATAATCATACAATCATTGCCTTGGGTGATATTCAATTTACGACCATGAGACCTTATAAGTTTCCGGAAGAAGAAGCAAAAAAGTATATCACAGCTTATCTTGCTTTTAAAAAGGGGAACTTAAGAAGGACGAGGTCATCAAAAAAAAGGAGCATAACATGAACACGACTTTAACAAAAGAGCAGACCACGGAATTAGAACCAAAAACAGTTGAAGAAATCTACATGAATGCCTGTAACGAACTATCGATCTTTATTGACCAGGGCAAAGCGCTTGAATACCTGAATGACGCACAATCAATGATCGCAGAATCAATCAGGCGGAACATTTTTACCTTAAAAAATTTCTCGGACATATCAGTACTGCCGCCAATATGCCATGAAATAATGGAAGTTTGGCTTATATTTCGTGCGGCGACTGGAGTTAAGCATATCAACCAAACAGAATATTACCATGCGTGGATTGAGCTGACAGTTAACCTGTCGGCTCTTATTGATACTGAAGACGGAACTACAATGAACAAAGTGTTACAGCTGATCAAGGATGTGAGGATCAAAAGAATAGCAAACAGCGAATATGAGGTGCTTAAGAATGAGTTTATTAGAGATGCTGGTTGAACTTAAAAATAAAGAGATTTGGACGGCGATGCAGAATAGAGATATCAAGGCTGTATCTTCTTTGATTCATAATCCTGATCTTGCTGATGAATTCTGGACAGATTTTTTTAATCATATAAACGAAAGGATGAACAATGAGCAATAATGAGGTAATGGTAGTTGACAGGCAGCAGGCGAATTTAGCTTTGTCAATTAAAGATCTTATGAAACGACAAACGGCGATTAGAAAAATAGTTGATTTGGTTATGGAGAAAGGGGTTCATTATGTTGAACCTTATGCCGGTGCAAAGAAAAACATGTTGTCCAAAGCCGGATCAGAAGTTTTGGCAACAACGTTTATGATCCGGTCGAAGTATATCGTTCAAGATTTATCCAAAGACGATTTGGTTAAATACAACGTGAAATGTGTTGGTATATCTCAAATATCCGGAGCAGAAGTTGACGAAGGTGAAGCGTCCTGTAGTAGTAATGAAGAAAAATATAAATGGCGCAAAGCCGTTTGTCAGCAAGAGTATGATGAGACGGAACCGTTTCGTCGCAGGATTAAATACGCTTGGACAACTTGCTGGAATAGTCAGGATATAAAAGCTTGGAACGATGCTCCTGATGATATGAAGGAAACTTTTGAGTATTTCTCTAAAAAAGATAAAGTAACGAAACAAGGGAAAAAATTATTAGTTAAAATTTGTCAGGTCAGGACTGAACCGGCAGACCTTGATAATACGATTCTAAAAATGGCTTGCAAGCGTGCTAAAACGGCGATGGTTTTATCGTTGACCGGTTGCTCGGATATTTTTACTCAGGATATTAAAGAGTTACCTGAAGAGCAAAAGGAAGAATTTCGCCGGCAAGAGATGGGTGCAACTCAATCCATGAAGCCGGATACAGTAGAACCGCAGGAAAAAGAGACCCGATCAAAACCAAAACCGAATCAAAAAAGAAAACCCTCACAACCCAAACCTGAAGAACAGAAACAAGGCATATCTCAAGATAAGTGGGACAGATTGTTTAAAGTCGCCGATAAAAACGGTTATACCCATGGCGATTTAATCAATTATGTCGGCTCAGAATTCGGGATTACCGACCTTGAAGAGATGAATTTAGAGCATTATGCAAAAGTTTTTAATTATGCATCAATCAAAAAAGACAACCTTTTCTAAAAACTAATAATGCTTAGATTTGAATCTGAAACACACACATATTTTTTTAACGGTCGTCGGGTTCCATCCGTAACACAGATTCTGGATGCGGAGCTCGGATCTGATTATGAGTATCTCAAAAAGATGAAGCCTCGAGTATTGGAGCGAGCCGCACAGCTTGGAAGCCATGTGCATAAAGGGATTGATCTTGATAACAGAGATATTCTTGACTGGGACAGTTTAGATTTGCACCTGGCTCCGTATATATGCGCCGCACGTCGTTTTAAAGAACAATATGGTGTCGTGATATTGGCATCAGAGAAAAGGCTCGTATCGGCTGAATATCTGTTTGCCGGCACGCTTGATCTGTTATGCATGATTAAAAATCGATACGCAATTATTGACTGGAAAACAGCATCTGTAATTAACCAGGTTAAATGTGATTTTCAAATAGCCGGTTATGAGCATTTATGTAAAGAATCTAATTTTATACCTACCAACGAAATAGTTCTTAAATACACCGTTCAACTATTCTCAAACGGTTTATATAAAGTTTACAAATGCAAAAATGCATTCGCGAGACGCACTTTTTTATCATACGTTCAAAATTTTAACAGAAAGGAAAAAGATATGACAAACCTTCCAAAAGTTCCGGAGAAAGACAAAGGGGTATTACAAAAACAAGCCGACACAATGTTAAGGCAGGCTGAAGAGTTTAAGGTTCTTGATGATAAACAATACAAAATGCTGTCGCTGTTCTTAAAAAATATAGCTACGGCAAAAAAATCTCTGGAGTCCGAAAGACAGAAATACGTTAAGCCGATTAATGATGCCAAAAACGCTATTCAGGAGTTTTTTAATCCGATTAAAGAAACTCTGGTAAAGGCTGAGAAAATATTAAAAACCAAAACATTGGTTTATAACCGCAAGAAGCAGGAAGAAGTGGAGAAACAACTCGAGAAAGAACGTCAAAAACAAAAAACACTCGATGACATTCTTGCGAGGGAAGCTGAACAAGCGAAAAAAGAAGGCAATGTTGAAATGGCTGAATTAATAGATAATCGCCGGGAAGACCTGCAGTCGATCGGTCCTATTGTCCCTATTAATCAGCATAAGCAGAAAGGGGTTGTTCTCAGGGATAATTGGAAAGCCAGTGTTAGTGATTCTATTGTCGCTATTGAGGCGTGTTTTAAGGATGATCAGCTAAGACATCTCCTGTGTATCAATGAAAAGGCGCTGGCTCAATTCGCGAAAGCCCACAAGGATACCTGTCATATCGACGGAATCCATTTCTTTAATGAAAAAGCAATAGCCGTTCGAACCGCTTAATTAAGAGTTTAATTATGAAAAAAAGATCATGGGAAGAAGAAAACACGTTAAATTTTCAGCTGATCGGCAGACCGGTTACTAAAGGGTCATATCGCGCTTATGTTGCCAAACCCGGTGTCTGCAGGGCATGTAAATACGGAAGAAACTTAAGGGCATATGTGACAAACGATAATCCTCAAACCAAACAGGCGGAATCGTTAATTACCAACGCATTTTACAGAAGATTTATTCGTCAAGAGTTATGGAAAGGCGCTGTTGAGGTATCTATCACATTTTATTTTATCCGTCCTAAAAGTTTTGATCCAACCATGTTTTATCCAATTAAAAAAAGCGATATCGATAAACTTCAAAGAACTGTCTACGATGCATTGACCGGTGTGTTGTATGTCGATGATGGGCAGATTGTGAATGCTCATATCTTTAAGCGGTTTGGAAAGGTTGAAGGAATCGTTGTCCAGACTAAAAATTTAACAGAAATCGAAAAAGGTCAACCGTTGGCCATATAGGAGTAAAAAATATGAGAGCACCAACAATACCAGCTGATGCAATTAAGATGTCACCGAGTAAACTGTCATTAATTAATCCTGATTTAGATCCTTGCGAAAGGTGTTTCTGGTTAACACATAAACACGAGGTGAAAAGACCGAGCGGAATATTTCCCTCGTTGCCAAGCGGTATAGATAAGCAGTTAAAAGCGTATTACGGAAGGTATCGGGAACATATAGTTCCTGAGATTAAAGGAAAACTACAAGGAAAACTATATGGACACATTGCACAGCTTGCTGTATGGCAAAATAATTTTAAGGGATTACAGTTATATATACCAAAGCTGAACATGGTGTTTAAAGGCGCTATTGATGATGTTCTGCTAAATGATAAAAAGCAATTCTCTCCGATCGATTTTAAAACAAGAGGATATCCTCTTAAGGCAGGATCCCCTGATTATTACCGACTGCAGTTAGATTCATATAACTTGCTGTTTAAATATAACGGATATGAAATCACAGAAAACGCTTACCTGGTTTATTACTGGCCGGAATGCGTTAATGCGGCCGCTACAGAAGCATCAGGCGTTATGCATATGAAGTTTATAACTCATATCCAGGAGTATAAAGGTCTTGATGGATCGTTTGCTTTATCTGTCCTTAAAAGAGCCAGGGAGATAATAAATATGGAACGGCCTCCGGCATCGCATCCGACATGTGAATATTGTATTGGCGCAAACAAGCATGTTGAGACAGTCAGGGAATGTATGAGAAAACCAGAAAAGCCTACGCAGAAAAGTTTTCAATTTAATTAAAAACATAAACAACATTTAAACGGAGAGCAAACGTGAAGAGCCAGTTTTTTGTTGTGAGGGATAACAGGTCAATAAAAGAGTTGCCTGATTTTCTTAAAACAGTTCGATATAACACGTTCTTATTTGGTGAAGGTATCCGGGATATAAACCGTAACCGGTTGATCCCTTTACTGTGGGATCAGGAGCCGGATAAGGATATGGGTAAAAAAGAAAAAGTAGGGATGATTTGTATTGTGAAAAAAAGTCTTTACGGAAGAGTGAAAAAGGCGGTCGGAAAAAATTGTGAAGTTATTGATTTAGTTTAAAACAAAAATACAAAAAAGGATTATGTTGTATGAAAACATTAAAAAAAGATGAGTTTAAAAAAGTAGTTGAATTGATGGTTAAGCTGGATCCCACTTTTGAATATTTGGAGTTACGGAAAGTGGATACTGTTGGTGTTGAAGACAATGAGGCTCTTGAAATTTGGCTTAATTATAATCCTGTAGGTTTAGATGATATCGTATTGGAACAAATTGAGATTGAAATCCAGGACTTTACAAAAACGAATGAGGAATGCTGGTTCTTTAATCATTTTTTACTGAAACGTGTTGATATTGGTACTGATATAGTCAAGGCACGCGTTTCCTTGGATAAAGTTTATCAGCGATATTTAAACTGGTTTGATGATGTTCTTGTAATTCATGCGAAAACTGCTGCAGGTGCGCCTCTGGATGAAGAACTGGAAATGGTGGACGGTAATGAGAAAAACTGTGAGGCAATACCGTTCAATATGGAAGAGAGGGAGCCAGAGGGTGATTCTGTGGATCCTGAAGGCGATGGCGGTGATGGTGAGGGCGATCAGATGTCTTTTAATGAGGAATATGACGAGGATATCCTGGATGAATTGAAGATCATTGACAAGATGTTTGATGAGGCTGAAAAAGACTTGGGATTTGAAGATATGCCGGAGTTATCTGAATTGGATATTATTGCTCGGAAAATATCTATTACAAAGAGTCGAGTCGAAACATTGAACAGGGTTCTTAAAATCTACCAAAACAAAGCAAACGAATTATTCCCACACGATGAAAACCACAGAAAAGAAATTGTATATAACGGTTTTAAAACAAAACATGTGCATCACTCTGAATATACGGAAGTGAAGGTTGAAAAAATAAAGTAATAAAAACCAAACTGCCAAGGGATAAGAGAAGCGAGTAAAACAATTACAGCCAAGATGTAAGGCGATCTGTAAGTCTCGTGTGGGGGTATCTCAGCCGGGGGCAAGCTGAGAAAAAGAAAGGTAAATAAAAAAAATATGCCAGGGCCGCAGTTAGAAGACGGATACACAAGAATTGCCAATGAGATTTTGGAAGCTCTTATTAAAGCTAATTTGAGCGGCTCTGAATTGAGAATTGCTTTATTAGTGCTTCGAATGACATTTGGATATAGGAAAAAACAAACTTGTATACCATTAACTGAAATAGAAATGTATACAGGCATAATAATGCGCACAGTGACTCGATCGGTGAAATCTTTAAAAGAAAAAAGAGTCTTAAATGTTCATCAACATCGGTCAGGAAAAAACATGTATTCGTTTAATAAAAATTATAAAAAATGGGCTGTGGATAACTCAATGGGTACGGACAAAAATGTCCGTAGTGCTATGGACAAAAATGTCCGTAGCAACATGACAAAAATGTCCGTAGTAGCTACGGACAAAAATGTCAGTGCACACATTATATTAAATAAAACCGTACGTAAAGAAAACTTTAAAGAAAACCGTATTGTTCCTGAAGGGCAAAAGTTACTTTTTGAAAATCCTAAAAATTCCGAAGACTTTTCCGAAACGGTAACGGAAAAAAACACGGCTATTGAAATAATTTCAAAAATAATAAACAAGCGCGAGCGATATATCACCGATGAAAGCCAGAGCTGGAAATTGGTAAAAATACTCATGCAATACAATATCGCTGAAGAACCGTTCCTTTGGGCGTATATCGTTCAATCCCGAAAGAAAAAGAATCCTCCGGGGTATCTGTGTAAACTGCTCGCCAATCCCGACTGGCCAATATCTACGAAAGCATACGAGCAAGGTAAAAAAGAGATGAATCAAATTTTTAATTACAGAGATAAGGAAGAGCAAGATGGTTGAGTTATCTGATGCATTGTTTGTTACGGTTTTGTTGTTGGTCATTAGCGTTTTTTTGATTGGTTTCTTAGCTGGTTGGGCTTGTCGCTCAGAAAAAAAAATTAAAAACAAGTATTCAAGGAGCATAAAGAATCGCTTAGAAAAGTTAATTAAAAAACTTAAATATAAAGAGTTACATCAAGAGAGAAAACTTGCGGAGCAATGTTTGAAGTATATTAAAAAAAATCTCACAAGGGAGAAAGATCATGAGTAAAAAGTATGAAAAAGAATGTCCTGAATGTGGAACTGTTTGTCATAGCAGAAGGCAAGTTTGTACTGAGTGTGATTATGTTTTTTACGGCAAAGTCAAATCAAAGAAAAAAGAAAAGAAAACGAGGGTTAAGCCAAAAATAAAAGTCAAAACCAAAACCTGCCCTGATTGTTTTTCATTAGTGCCTGTAAACGCTAATTTTTGCGCCGATTGTAAGTATGATTTCAATAAACCTGCTGATGAACCTATCCCGAATATTGATCTTTCAGATATCGACGATGAAGTTATTGTTCCTTTGAAGAAGAGCCAGAAAATAGATATAAATCTTTCTCTGGAAACAAAAACCGAGGAAACCAAACCAGAGAGCGATCCGTCTCTTCCATCTTTGGATTTTAAAGTGGATAAAGTTTCAGATCAAGATACCAAAAAAGCAAAAGAGTTTGTTGCGTTTATTGAATCGGTTCGATGTCCGTGTTGTTTATCGAAAATAAAGTCGTTTGGTGTGGCTGCTGAATTTGAATGCGGTTCATGGATTTGGAAATCAGATATTGTACGAGGCAATATCTGTTATCAAAGAGAAATCGCTTTTTACAGAGAGAAAGGAATGGCCGTCAATGGGTGATCTTATTAGTGTGATTATCGATAACGTCAACGGTGATGAGGTTTCTAAGCTTATTAAATCACGGCGTCTTAAAGTTATTTATAAAAGTCAGGATGACGCCGGAAAAAATTTAATCGATGAGGTCTTGATCTGTCTGTGTGGTCAGTCTTTTGATGGGCTGAAAAAGTCAATTTAACAACCTTTGGGTGGGATATTAAAAAGCGGGTCCTTCCTGTAAGTGCCTTATTGCAGGTAGCGAAGGCGCAGGTTGAAAGTGATTTTAATAAAAAAAAATTTGGATTTCGGTTTCGTATATAATTTTTTAGAAAGGAACTTGATTAGATGGCAAAAATAGACATAAAACCGGAAATTATGCAGTTGAAAATATCGGATATAAAATCTGCAAAATGGAATCCAAGGCAAATATCCGATCCGGCTTTAACGGGATTAAAAAAGAGCCTTGAAAAATTCGGCTACATTGATCTGATTATCGTTAATAAACGAAATATGTCCATTATCGGCGGTCATCAGCGTTTTAAAGTTTTAAAAGAAGCGAATGTTCAGGAGATACCGGTTATTTTACTTGATGTAGACAGTATTCATGAACGATTACTTAATGTTACTTTGAATAATATTGAGATACAGGGAGTTTTCACAGAAGCTTTAATTCCTATACTGGAAGAACTCCGACAACAGATGAATGAGGATTATTTAGACCTTCGATTAAACGAATTAAGAGATTCATTTAAAGATTTTGAGGAAGAAAATACAGGATGCGGAAAAACATTACCGGACGATATTCCCGAACCACCAAAAGAAACGATTACCCGTCCGGGCGATCTATGGATTCTCGGCAACCATCGTCTATTGTGCGGGGACAGCACTAATGAGGATGACGTCGCTCGGCTTATGGATGGTAAAAAGGCAAAACTGTTTGCTACTGATCCGCCGTATTGTGTTGATTATACCGGTAAAGACAGACCGAACGGCGGTAAAGACTGGTCAGGTGTATACCATGAAGTTGATATCCCTGATGCGAGTAAATTTATCAAAGATTTTTATAGCGTTGGGTTAAAAGTGATTAAAGAGAATACGGCCTTGTATTTGTGGCACGCATCAAAACGACGCCATGAAATTCAGCAAGTATGCGACGAACTGAATATCTTGGTACACCAGCAGATTATATGGGTGAAACCGTGTACGATACTTACTTATTCGTTTTATTCATGGCGACACGAACCTTGTTTGCTTATGTGGGTTCAAGGCAGTAAACCGCCGTATAAACCGAAAGACAAATCTATCGGTACGGTCTGGCGTGTAGATTTTTTTAAATCAGGCGACCCTGCGTCACCGGACTACTATTCTGATGTATGGGAACTGGACTGGGAAGGCAAAAAACGTAATCCCGGATTAGAACATCCGACAGTCAAACCTACCGAAGTGTTCGCTATACCGATGCGAGTACATACTCAACCTGGTGATATTTGTTATGAACCGTTCTCCGGGTCTGGTTCGCAGATTATCGCTGGTGAACGGCTTAATCGTCGTGTGTTTGCAATGGAACTGGAACCTGTGTTTTGTGATGTAGCAGTTCAAAGATGGGAAGAATTTACAGGAGAAAAAGCTGAATTAGTAAAAGTATAAAAAATGCGGCCGGAGATGCACCAACATCTCTGGTAGCACACATGCTTATCCCATGTGGGCAATCGACCGCACATTTAGGTTTTAAGGTATATTAACATACTGTTTATGTGTTTTCAACTATGCGCATATGGGATTTAGCATGTGTAACAAAAAAGTAGATATAGTTTTTATGGCCAAAAAGAAAAGGCATCATCATTTGTTGACTAAATTGCAGAAAAAATCTTTAACGCCCGGAGAAATTCGGGAACTGGAAGTGTTGGAGAACTGTCCGCTTCCGCCAGCTGTTGTGAGGACACAGCGAGAAGTATCGGATATATTCAAAGTTAAGCCGAGAACTGTAGCAAATTGGGTAGCTGCTGGGATGCCTGTGCGGCCTGAAGGATATTATGATTTATTAGCCATTCAGGCATGGCGGTATCAAAACCAAATAGCCAAAATGAAAGAAACTAAAGATACAAAAATATACTGGGAAAAAAGATTAAAAAAGCAGCAGCTTGAAAAAGAAAAGTTGTTGTTTAAAAAGCTTAAAGGTGAACTTATTCCATTAAAAGAGGTTGAAGAGAGCCGGGTACAAAGAATTCTTACTGTTAAACGCAATTTATTCGCGTTGCCGAGACAATTGGCATCAATACTTGCGAACATGTATGAGCCAAGAGAAATAGAAGCATATTTAACCGAACGGATACGGGAAGTTTGTAACACGTTTGCGGGGGTTAAATGAAAAAGTTATCTTGGTCTGAAAGAGAAAAAGAAGCATGGCGGCCGCCGGAAAAACTTACAGTAAGTGAATGGGCGGATAAAAACAGGGTTTTAGATGTAAAAACATCAGCTGAACCGGGTCAATGGAGAACGAGAAGAACTCCGTATTTAAAAGAGATTATGGATGCATTCACTGATCCGAATGTTGAAGATATAACGATAATGGCGTCTTCCCAAGTCGGTAAGACGGAATGCATGTATAATATGCTAGGTTATGTTATTGATCAAGATCCCGGACCTGCGCTAATGGTGTTACCAAGGATTGAGGACGCAAGAAGCATCTCGTATGACCGTGTTCAGCCGATGATTCGGCTTTCATCGGCATTGAGTTCTCACGTGTCGCCGATATCCGATGACATAACAAAACTGGAGTACCAGCTGGACAGGATGATAATGTATTTTGCCGGTGCGAACAGTCCTGCAGGGTTAGCGTCCCGACCGGTAAGGTATGTTTTTTTGGATGAGATAGATAAATACCCGAAATTCTCAGGAAAAGAAGCGGATCCGATTAAATTAGCTACTGAACGACAGAAAACGTTCTGGAACAAGAAAACAGTCAAAGTATCTACACCTACAACAGAAGATAGTTATATTTTCAGGGAATATAAAAAGAGTGATCAGAGTAAATATTATGTACCCTGCCCGCATTGCGGTAAATACCAAGTATTATATTTTTCACAAATTAAATGGCCGGATGAAGAAACGTCCGGAAGAGAAATTCAAGAGAAACGGCTTGCCTGGTATGAATGCCATTATTGCCAAAAAAAAATTAATGATAACCATAAACTTCAAATAATGATCAAAGGGGTTTGGTGTCCGGAAGGCGCTGAAATAGATAATGCCGGCAACGTAAAAGACGCATCACATAATAAACATCGTGGATTCTGGATCAATTCGCTTTATTCGCCTTGGTTAACATGGAGCGATATCGCAAAAGAGTTCCTTGACTCGAAAGATTACGTTGAACTTCTAATGAATTTCGTCAACTCGTGGCTTGCGGAAATATGGGAAGATAAAGTTGAAGAGACGACTATTGACGTAATAAAAGAACTTGCCTGTGATTATGATGAAGGAATCGTGCCGGATGATGTACTGGTTTTAACCGCTGGAGTGGATGTGCAGAAAGGTCATTTTTATTATTCGATTAGAGGATGGGGATATTGTGAAGAGTCATGGCTTATCCGCAGGGCTCGTGTTGAGAGTTGGTTTGATATTGAGGAAGATTTATTTAATACAAGATATAAAAAGATTGGTTCGGATGAGGTACTGCCAGTTTACATGACCTGTATTGATACCGGATATAACGCGGATGAGGTTTATCGGTTCTGCAGGAAATGGAAAGATAAGGCTAAAGCAATTAAAGGACAGGTTTCGATTACATCCGGTCGGTTTTATAAATCATCTAAAATAGATATCAATTCAAAGACCGGAGCTATTATCAAAAACGGGCTTATTTTGTGGCATATTGATGTGAACCATTATAAAAACAAAATCAGCCGGTTAGTCCATTCTGAAGACCCAAAAAAATGGCATATTTTCAGGGATCCGCATAGAGAATATTTAACTCAATTTACAGCTGAACATAAAGTATTGGAAAGGAGAAAAGGAAAACCGGTCAGGGAAATTTGGAAATTGAAGAAAGGATCCGGCGCGAACCATTATTTTGATACGGAAGTTTATTCCGTTGCAGCCGCAGATATAAGTAAAATATTGAATATTAGGGAAGAAAATAGAGTTCGGGTACATAAACCGGTTCAAAGGGGTACAAGCAGGGAAAATTGGATAAGAAAACGAGAAGGGGCGTGGATTTGAGTAATTGGATTAATTTGAATCCGAATTGGTTAAAAAAGCAGTCTAAAAAGAACGTAAAAATGCCTTTAATGAAAGAAGATGAAGTTGAATATAGCGTATCGTATAGACCTGTGCGTTGTCCTCAGTGCAAAAGCAAAAATGTAAGATGTTATTCCAGTCATCCGCCGGTTAGATATCATATCTGCAGGAATTGCGGTCAGAATTTCAAAAGTGTTGAAGAATAGTTTTTTTTCTACGAATAAAATGCTTGACAATTATTGTTGTTATATGTTATTTTTATAGAAATTTTGTATATGAGGAGGAATTATGAAGAGACTGTATTGTAATTTAGTTGTTTTGGGAATTGCCTTTTTCTTTTTATCTTCGGACGGTTATGCGTCTGTTATAACACTTCAGCCGGGTAGTGAAGGAAAAGATACTATAGTTTACTCTGGCAGTCCGAATAATAATTACGGCAGTGGTTTATCGATGGACGCAGGAAATATAAATAGTTTTTATCCGTTAATAGAATTTGATATATCTGTTCTCCCTGAAGATGTTATTATATATAATGCAGTACTTGAGTTGTACGTACGTGCGGTCAATTCCGTTCATTATCCTATGTCTGCGTATAAAATAGTTTCGCCTTGGGATGAAATGACTGTTACTTGGAATAACAAACCTTCTCTTGACATGTCAGCAGGAGTTTTGAATTCAGGTGGAATTCCTGCTCAATATACTTGGGCGGAATGGGATATAACCGATTTTGTAAACGAATGGCATTCGGGAATATCGCCTAATTATGGGGTTGGAGTGGTGAGTATGACAAATTATTCACAGGCTTATTTATTTTGGACATCTGATTATTCAACGGATACTTTACGTCCGAAACTTACTATAACATATGATGCACAAGCTGTACCTGAACCGACAACATTATTACTTGTCGGGTTGGCTTTATTTAGTTTTGTTCATCGCAGACTGCATGGATAAATTTAGTTTATATAAGAAAAAAGCTGCCGGGTTTATCCGGCAGTTTTTTTTAAGAATTTATTTATTTTACTATTTTGTAGTAATGCCCCCCTTGACTTAAGTTCAAATTCAAGTTAAACTTTTTTTAATAATAGAGAAATTTTTGTGAGGATTTAAAAAATATAGTTCTGATGAAAAATTAAAAACGCGTTGAGATCTGATCAATCTCGGACGCCCCAATTTAAAAATACAAAGCCCGATTCCTTAGCTAAGGGGGAATCGGGCTTTTTTTGGTAAAAAAAAGGAGTTTCTTTCGTTATGGTACCTACTACTCAACAAATGTTAGATAACGTAAATATTGCGATTAACGCATCAATGACCGGCAACGCTGTTAAGTCGTATACGTTGGTTGACGGACGTAAACTTGAACGTTTTTCTTTAGATGAATTATTGAGCCTTAGAAATAAATTAAAAAAAGAGATCGCAGGGACAAGGATAAGAACCACATACGTGAAATTCGGGAATGTTGAATTATGAAAAAAGGCAGAAAATTTTCAGACAGGATATCTGAAGGGATAGATAGTATCGTTGGGATTTTTTCACCTCAACGAAAATTAAATAGGATTCGTTTCCGTAAACTCGGGAACTTGTTGAACAATTTTTCATCTTATTCCGGTGCAGGCTCCAGCAGGGTTCGATCTAATTGGCTTCCACAGGGTAAGTCTGCAGATCAGGACTTATTGCCGGAATTAAAGAATTTACGCGCGAAAAGTCGTGATCTTAACAGGAATAATCCGCACGCTTCAGGTGTAACAAATACTATGACAACAAATGTTATCGGTACAGGGTTGAGAGCACAGAGCAAAGTAGATAAAGAGTTTCTTTGCTTATCTGATGAAGACGGTTCCAAACTGCAACGGGATATTGAGCGTGCATGGAAAGTTTGGATGACTGAAGCTGATGCTGGAGAGAGAATGCATTTTTTTGATATACAACAGTTAGTTGACCGTCAAATTTTAGAGAACGGCGAAGCGATTGTTTTGCGAAAAATGATAAAAAAGAAAAACAATAAATTCGCGGTAAAACTACAGGTTATTGAGTCGGATAGGCTGGAAACTCCATCAGGTTTAAAAGATACTAAGAACATCAGGGACGGTGTTGAATTAGGTGATTATGGTGAGCCGGTGGCTTATTATATAAGAAAAAATCATCCTGGTGATTATCAATATAAAAAATATTCACGAGATAAATATGTCAGAATTCCTGCCAAAGATAAATCAGGGCGTAAAAATGTCATTCATTTATATCATTTGCTGCGTGCCGGTCAGACCAGAGGCGTTCCGTTTTTCGCGCCTGTGATGAATTTTTTTCATGATATGCAGGAATATACGGAAACAGAGATGACTGCCGCCCGTGTAGCCGCTTGTTTTTCGGTGTTTATTACAAACAACCTTGATGATATTGAAGATGAGTTCAGGCAGTCTGATTTTGGAACTAACAGCAACGGAGAAATTATAGAGTCACTGTCACCGGGAATGATAAAACGGTTACCGGCAGGAGCATCTATTGAGTCATTTAATCCGAATAGGCCTGCTGATAACTTTGCGCCGTTTATAGAGCGAATGTTAAGGGATATGTGCGCAGGATTAAACTTGCCTTACGAATTGGTCAGTAAAGATTTTTCAAAAACAAATTATTCATCAGCCCGGGCGGCGTTATTGGAAGCCCGCAGGTATTTTAAAATTCGGCAGGAATGGATGAGCCGACAACTTTGCCAGCCGGTGTTTGAAATGGTAATTGAAGAAGCTTACCTGATGGGAATGTTACCTGGGATCAAAAAATTTTATTTAAATAAAGTTTATTACTGCAATTCACTTTGGATAGCTCCTGGTTGGGAATGGGTTGATCCGTACAAAGAAGCTAAAGCTGCTGAGGTCGGATTGAAGACAGGGATAAAAACGTATGCGGATATTTACGCGAATAACGGACAAGATTGGGAAGAAGCGTTTGAACAGCGTAAACGAGAAAAGGATAAATTAAACGAACTCGGATTGGATGGTGTTGAAGATGAAGATAGGCAAAAACAAGGAAACACAGATCAATCTGTCAATACAAGCTCAACAGCAAATGCAAATGCCGGTAGGAATTAATTTAAAAATAATCGAGGGAGATATTAAAAATGTCGAAACAAAACGATTTATTCAGGGCAGACGTAACCAAGAGCGATGATGATGTAAAAGTTAATCGTGAAAAAGGCATTATTAAGGGCTTTGCGGTAGTCACTAAAGGTATGACAAAAGATGAGCGAGGCGAGTTTGACGATGCTGAACTGGATAAGATCGTTAAACTTGGAAATAAAACAAAAGTTGGAGTTAAATCCAGATTCGGACATCCGAATATGAGCAGTACTGCACTCGGTACATTTCTCGGAAGAGTTAAAAATTTTCGCAAAGACGGAGATATTGTCCGGGCTGATTTGAATCTGGACAAAAGCGCTTATGATACGCCGGACGGTGATCTTGCGACGTATGTAATGGACTTGGCGGAATCAGACCCGCAAGCGTTCGGCTCATCAATGGTCATTCACTGGGACGCTGAAGAACGTCTTGATGACGATGGTCAACCGGTTAGAGATAAGGACGGTCGCAGAGTGCCTCCGTTTATCAGGGTAAAAAGTTTATTTGAGGTAGACGTTGTTGACGATCCTGCGGCGAATAAAGGGATGTTCGGGAATCAGTTTTTTACAAATAGCGTGATGTTGTCTGCTGAGATGACCTCGTTTTTAGATAATTTTTTAGAACAGCCGGAAGCGGTTGAAAAGGTTGGATTATTTTTAGATAGATATCGGGTGAACCGAGATATTAAAACTGAATTTGAGGAGGAAAGTACAATGGCAGAAACGTTAACGAAAGATCAAATTAAAACCGATAATCCGGAACTTTTTGAGTCGATCAGGAAGGAAGGTTTTGAGCAAGGAATTGAAGCGGAGAGAACTCGTGTAACAGGTATTCTGGAAGCCGGAAAAGAGTTTAATTCCGTGTCTTTTGAAGGATGTGATGACGTCATCGATGCGGTATCGAACAATTCAAGCATTGATCAGGCGATCATTAAGTTTCAGCAAAAGGAACTTGATGCATATCGGCAAACCGGCACTGATGATGTTGGGGCTGATGCTAATCCTGAAGAGTCAAAAAAGACACATCTTGACCGCGCTAAAGAGTACTACAGAAATAATGACTGTACTATGACTGAAGCGCTCAAAGCAACTGCATTTAAAAAATAAACAAATAGGGAAAAATACAAAAAAACTGGAATAGATAATTTTTAATAAGTAAGGGAGAAATAAGATGACACAATATAATTTAGGTTCTAAAGCGTTTATTGCTGAGGAGGCATTGGAAGCGAATCGAAGAGTGAAACTGGGTACAGCTGCAAATCAGGTTGTTTACGCCGATCAGTCTGATAGTGATAACTATATTGGTGTCACTGAAGCAAAGGCGGCGATTAATACTTATGTGAGCGTTGCTCTAAAACAGCCGGGCAGAACTTTCAAGGTTGTTGCTGATGGAATTCAATCAGCAAAATGTGTTCTTTATGCTGCTGATGACGGGAAAGTTTCTGATACTGCTTCAGGAAATCCCATAGGTGTTGCTCTTGAAGCGGCTACGGCTGATGGCGAGGTGATTGAATCTATCCTGGAAGATACTGCTTCTGCGGAAATGGATGGAGCGTCCACAGCTATTGAAGCGGAAAACGGTAATGGATCCATCCCGATTATTTTCTCGAAAGCTGGAATCACAGACGCTAAAGGAGGAGATGTTGTTTTTTTAACTTCTGCCCCATTTGACTGTAGAATCATAAAATGGTGGTTAATTTCTCGTGATACAACAGCTGCAAATATTACTGTCAAAAATGGCAGTGCCAATGTAGTTGGTACATCTACAGCGAAAGGTACAGCTGATGATGTTGTTGTTGATGGCGCCGGTATCGTTGCAGAATATGATGAAGTTGCAGCTGGAGCGTCTTTAAAAGTCGCTGCATCAGCTGTAGCCGCGTTTGATATTTTCGTAATGGTGATAAGAATATAATAATTCAAAAAAGAGTTTTTACAAGCAATTCTAACAAGTAAGTTTAATTTTAAATAAGGAGACAAGGAAATGTCAGGAGTTGATTATTCGGGAACAAGAGCTGTGCCAAGAATTGAACTTGGTGTAGCAATGCAGGAGTTCATGACTGATGAGGCAAATCAGTTTATCGGAACCAAGGTAGCGCCTATTTTTCCTACTTTGAAAAAAGAAGGAAAATATCCGGCAGTAACGCGTGAAAGTATCACTCGGGATGCAGATACTAAACGCGGATCTCGTGGAAACTATAATCGAGACGGATTTGAAGTGAAAGACAAAGAGTTCGCCTGTAAAGAGCATGGTCTGGAAGGGCCTCTTGATGATAGCGATCGTGCATTATACGCCTCTGATTTTGATGCGGAACTTAATTTAACACGTATTATTACCCGCCGGCTTCTGCAGGCACAGGAAAAACGTATTGCCGATTTAGTGATAAATACAAGCACGTTTACCGGCAATGCGTTGTATAAAGATTATTCAGGCGCGCCATGGGCAACCGCCGGATCAGATGCTATTGGACAAGTAAGGTTCGGGCGTAAAAAAATCCGTACTAATTGCGGGATGGAAGCAAACACATTAATCGTGAGCCGCACTAACCTTGATTATTTATTGGCAAATACAGCCATCAAAGACGCGATTAAGTATACCGCTCGACTAACTGAACAGGAAATCAAGAACGCTTTGGCTGATCTTTTTGGAATTGAGCAAGTCATTGTTGGCGGTTCAATCAGGAACTCTGCTAAAGAAGGATCTGCTTTTGTCGGATCGTCTATCTGGAGTGATACTTATGTTTCATTAGCGAGAATTTCTAAAAACGGGCAGGATTTATCAGAACCCACACTGGCAAGAACGTTTTTATGGACAGCTGACAGTCCTGAGAATGCCACTGTTGAACAATATCGTGAAGAAGGTGTTCGAAGCGATATTTTTAGGGTTCGCCAGCATACTGATGAACAGATAATCGACCCGTATTTCGGGTTCTTGATGAAAGTCGCTTAATCGAAATATAAATTCCCAGCCGGGAACTGTTCTTTATGGCTCCCGGCTTTACCAGGTAAACAGAAAATGACATTTAAAAGCCTTGTGCAAGATGATTTAAAAAACGTTTTTCTGAATACAAATGAGTTTGCGGAAGAAATTGTTTATATGCCTAAAAACGGAACCGCAAAAACTATCGTGGCATTGATTAGCAGAGATCGGATTGAGCCGGTAGAAGAGAACCGGTATCGATCGCTTCAGAAAGAGTGTGAAGTCATTATATCAAAACTGGATTCCAATGGGATATCAAGCATAAATGAAGGACAGGATAAAGTCTCATTCCCTGAATATGAAGGCGGTTCTAATAAGGATTGGGCAGTACTGGAAATATTAAAAGCGGACACTGTAACGTGGACGCTAAGGGTTGGAATGTAGATGAAGAACGAACGGATTTTTTCAACACCGATAGAAATTGAGTTTAAGAATACAAAAGAATTTAAAAAGATGTTTATAAAAGCTCCGGAGATTCTTGCTTATGAGTTTCAGGACGCTTTTTCGCATATAAAACTTAAATTTTTCAAAACGTTGAAATCAACAATGAAAGTTAAACGGACTACCGGTTACTGGAAGTTGTTTCAAGGTCGTGTATATCCTGAAAAACGGATCCAAGCTAAAAAACCCGAGAACGTTGAGATGCGCATTTGGACACGGTCACGTTTAGCGAAAATACATGAACGGGGCGGCGTGATAACTCCGAAAAGAGCGAAGATGTTAGCTATACCTATCGGGGACGCTGCGAAAAAAACGACAAAACAGGTAAAGAAACAGTATGCGGATAAATCTAAAATCAAAAAATTAGTTATGGTTGAGGTGATGGGTAAATTGTACTTAGTAAAGTTGAATAAGAAAAGAAAACGATTCTTGTTTGCTTTAATGAAAAAGGTAACCGTAAAACCTAAACTGAATTTTGAAAAAACATGGGTGAGTTTAAAAGCTTTTAGGGCGATGATATTAAATCAAGCTCTGGACATAACAGTTAAGAAATGGGCAAGGGTGAAATAAATGGCATACGCTATTCGTGAAAAAATAATGCAGAACCTTGTTACAACACTGGAAGGGATAACAACCGGCAACGGATATAACAACACTATAAACGCGGTTTATCGTTGGGAACAAACCGGCAACTCGCTTGTCGATGTTCCTGTGATAGAGCTTAATATTGCCGGTGAAGATACGGAGAATTCGCCGAATCCGTATACGACAGCAACTTTATCGGTAATGATAGACCTGTTTGTCAGACATGATAAATCAAATTTCAGCGGCTCAACAGACGCTTACCTGATTACGTTTTTAGCTGATATTACAAAAGCGTTAATGACCGACAATACCAGAGGCGGTAACGCTATTGATACGGTTATCACAGGAAATTCGCCTTTTGATATTGTGGACGGGCAGGGATTCACCGGATTAACTGTAATTATTGATATTTTATACAGGTACAAAATTTATGACATTACTCAAATATAGGAGGTTAAAACATGTTAGTTCGCAAGATGCAGTTAGCGGCAAAAGTAGAAGATATTGAAGGGGGGTTGGAAAGTCTGGCGTCGGTTGACGCGAAATTTCTTGTAAAAGATCCGAATTACAGTGCTGATATGGATATTTTCGAACGTGAAATAGTCAGAGATACTTTGTCTAATCTGCAGAGTTTAACCGGCAAAAAATCAGCGTCTTTATCGTTCGGTTTGGAATTACGCGGTTCGGGTTCGGCAGGCACTGCTCCGCAATGGTCGAGATTATTAAAAGCCTGCGGGTTTCAAGAAAATATACTGAAAAGCCTCACTATCGGCATTGTTTCCGACGGTCCTTTTGTGCATGGTGAAACGATTACCCAATCGACAACTAATGCGACCGGTCGTGTCGTTATAGACACAGCTAATGGTACGACAACACTTTATTTTGTGGATACCGGCGGAGGGACATGGGACGATTCCAACGATATCACCGGCGGAACTTCAGGAGCTACTGCCACACCATCGGCATTAGCGACTGCGGGAATTGAATGGAAACCGTTTTCCGATGAATTATCACAGATATCTATCGGCTCGATATCAAACGGTCCTTTTAGTGCAGGAGAATTAATCACCGGAGGAACTTCAGGCGCAAAAGGCTATGTTTACGAAGAAACGGCAACCGGTGCATCTGTTTTAAAATACAGGATTATATCAGGAGTTTTTACATCCGGAGAAACTGTAACCGGATCAGATTCCGGCGCATCCGCAACAACCTCAAGTACGGCTACACAGGTTGAGGTACCCTCATTGAGTATGGGGTTGTATAACGATGGATTTCTTGAGCGATTGAAAGGCGGCAGAGGGACTGTGAAATTCACGTTTCCGGTTGGTCGTCCGGCAGGGATGGATTTTGAATTCAAAGGCGCATATGTTGACGCTGATGACGTGACTGAGTTAACAGGCATATCATATGAGACGACTGTTCCGCCGGTTGTTTTGGACGCAAGTTTAAGTGTCAACAAATTTGCGGCGGTATTAGCAAATGTTGAGATTGATGTAAATAATACGGTTTCACCGCGAGAAAGCGTGAATGATTCTAATGGAATATTATCGCATAGGATTACCGAACGAAAAATGACAGGGTCGATTGATCCTGAAATGGTGCTTAAAGCACAACAGGATTTTTATCAGCAGCTTAAAAACAATACAGAGGTTGTTATCGATTTTACTGTAGGAAACACAACCGGCAACATGTTTCGCATCTATGTACCGAGAGCTCAATATAACGGTCTTAGTAAAAGTGATCGGGACGGAATCAGGGTTGCTGATCTTACATTTTCGTGCAACGGTTCAATGTCGCCTGGCGACGACGAATTAACATTACTGCAATTATAAATTAATCAGGAAGAGGAGTTTTTGATTATGGCTATACCGGTCGGTTTAAATAGAGTTAATGATTATGTTTTAAAGTCACATAAAAAGTTACCTGAAGACCAGCGGGCTGTGTTTAAAATTAAAATTTTAACACAGCGTAAGTTTGCCAAAGTTGTTTCACTTTTTAAGGTGATAGAGGATGAACAGGAAAATTTAGACAAAATAAACGAAGCGTTTGTTGAAATTTGTAAAGCCTCTTTAAAAACTTGTAAAAACCTGTATGACGATGAAGGTAATAAATTCGAATATTCGTATAAAGAGGCAGACAGGTTGCTTGATTGTCTTACATTCAGTGAAATAAGGGAACTGAACAGTGCAATTATAGAAACTAATATAATATCAGAGGAACAAGCAAAAAACTGATATTTGCCGCAGGTTTTATTGTTGATGATTTGAGTTTTGATTGCAGAACTTGCGGCTCAACACAAAAAGAATTGTATGGATGTGAAAAAGACGCATCCGATCCTGTTTTAACAATACAGTGTGTTAAGTGTGGCGGGAAAAATAAAGACTGTGAAATATGTCATGGTTCGGGAACAGAAGATATATACCGATGTCCATTGCGAAAAGTTGAAACATTACGAGAGTTTATAAAGTTTTACGGTTTTTATAAAAAAGGTTTTTTACCTGAAGAAGGCGGAGTTTTAGAACAGGCAAATATATTTTTAGAAGCATGTTCTTTTTTAGACAACGAAGTTGCGAAAATTAAGAATGAGAAAATAAAAAGGATGTCGAAAAATGGCAGACGCTAAGAAGACATATGAAATTATCGCAAAAATGAAGAATAATATATCTCCGAATTTAAAGCTAATCGGCAGATCGTTTTCCTGGATGACAGCTAAAGCAAAGGCGGCTTTACGAGGTTTAACCAAGATGGTTTTTAATTTAAAAACCGGATTACTCGGATTAAGTGCGGTTTTAGGCGCTAATATGTTTATTCGACCTGCAGCTGATATTGAAAATTATCGGGCACAGTTGACCGCCATTTACGGTGATGCCAAAAAAGCGGCAGTTGCATTACATGAAATGCGTAAATTTGCAGCTGAGTCACCTCTTGAGACAAAGGATGTGATTGAGGCATTTAAAGTGCTTGAGTCGGTTGGGGTTGAGTCTGCAGAAACTGTAGTTAAAAAATTAGGGAATGTCGCTGTTATATTTAAAAGAGAAGTGGCTGATATATCAAATGCGTTTATCGGTTTAAATAAAAGAACGTTACGTCAACTTGGCGTTGAGGTTGACCGGCAAGGAAAAAGCATTATCATTGCTGCAGGCAAAGGTCCTAAACGAATGGTAGTGGAAATTGAAAAAGCAAACAAAACAACCATTCAGCTGAATAAAGAAATTAGGAATTCTTTACTTGATATATGGACAAAACAGTTTCCGAACGCAATGGATTTAATGAAAAATAATTTTGATGCCGCAGTTGCCGTTTTTAAATCTAAAATATTTGAGTTAACAGCTGATATCGGCAAAAAATACCTGCCTAAACTTACTGAATTTTTTAATAAATTATCAGACATGATAACTGAACATCACAATGAAATAGTTGCGCTTTTCACCTCACTTCCTGATATCTGGGATATTGTTGTCGAGCGTTTGATGTCTAAGTTAGAATCCGGCAAAAAATCTATTAAAAAAGGTTTTTGGAATTGGTTGATGAGACCTTTGACAATCTGGGGAGAGATGAAGGGATTTGAGGGAAAAACGATCAATCAGCGGATTAAAGAAATGTTGGCACAATCGGACAAAAAGAAAGGATGGACTTATTCTGTCCATATCAGGTCAAAAGACGAAGTGCCTTTAATGGACTTGATCAATGCAAAGATAAAAGAGCGGGCGGAACTTATTAACAAAGAAAATATATTATTAGAAGAAAAACATAAGAAAGCTCAACAAGAATTAAAAATAGCCGCGGATATAACAAACGAGGTTGAGAAAAAATTAAGTTTGTACGCTCAATTTAAAGAAGGTTTTGTAGGAACGTTGTTTGGTCACGAAGGCAAGGAAGAAGGGCAGTCGATTGATGGTCTAATAGATAAGTTTAGTGATTTAGAAGAACAAGGCAAACTTGCCGCTCATAATCTTGCTTACGGGATAAAAGAGTCTCTGGGGACAGCTTTTAAAGACCTTATACGGCAGACAAAAAGCGTTGAAGAAGTTTTTATAAATTTCGGGAACCGAATATTAGATGTTTTTGCACAAATCGCCGCGGAGTTTGCGGCGCAACAAATAACAGCAGCCGTTTTCAAAGGTTTTGCAGGATTAAGCGGGTTAGGATTTGCCAACGGAGGAGTTATACCCGGTACGTTCAGGGCGTTTGCCGGCGGTGGTGTATCCGACGGTCCTACACTTGGGTTAATCGGCGAAGGTAAATATAAAAACGAAGCTGTTGTACCCCTTCCGGACGGACGGAGCATACCTGTTGACCTGAAAGGTAATCAAGGTCAAGGAGCAATTAATAATTTTTTTATTATTCAGGCAATGGACGGGCAAAGCGTTATGCGCATTATGCCTCAAATCGAACAGTTTTTAATAAATTCCATACAAACAAGAAGTCCGTTAAGGGAGACGATTAAAAGTGTCTGATTTTATATGGAATCCGGATAATATAATTACTGCTGTCGAAGAATTCAAAACTTTGGTTTCTACCTTTGAAAACGGGGTGGAACAAAGACGCAAGAAGCGCACACGTCAAGATAAAAGCTGGCGTTTGACGTTTAAAAACAGGACTCAGGCAGAAAAGAATCAGATCCTTGCGTTTTTTCAATCAAAATACGGCCAATATTCATCGTTTACCTGGACAAATCCTGAAGACTCAACCGAGTATACAGTCAGGTTTAATTCAGACAAATTGTCTGTAACACGAAACGCTTATAATATTTATTCAATAGAAATAGAGTTTAAGGAAGTTTTATAAATGCGGTCGCTTAACGTTGATTATATAATAGAAAAAAATAAGCGGGAAAATCAGCCGATTTTTCTGTATACCGTATTTGATTATGATAATAACGGCACAAATCTTTGTTTGACGGATAATGATGAAAATGTGTATTTCGATGGTGTTGAATATTTAAGGTTTCCGATTACTCACCAACCTATTTCAGAAAACTCTCAAGGACAGATTGACCAAGTCAGAATAACAGTTTCCAATGTATCTCGAGAAATAGAATTTTACATTAACGAATACGACGGGTTGAGAGACAAAAAAGTGTCTATCAAACAAATATTCAGGGATACCATAAGTAACCCTGATGCAGTAATAGAAGACCTGTTTTATATAGATTATCCTACCTCAAATGAGAATTCGGTTGTGTTCTTAGCAAGTTCAAAATTCGATATTAATGATGTAACGATACCGCGAAAAATTTACAGCCGGGACGATTTCCCCGGTATACCTACAAAAAGGGTTTATATAGCTTGACGCTTTCTGAGAATGAACTGATTAGAAGATATTTAGGAATACCGTTCAAACACAAAGGACGAACAAGAGACGGGCTTGATTGCTGGGGTTTCTTGAAATTGGTTTTTGCTGATTTAGGATATCAGATTTACGATCCCGGAATAGATTATAAAAAAGATTGGGGATCAGAAGGCGAAAATTATTTTTTAGAACATTATTATCTGCAATGGAAACAAGTTTCACGGGCTGAGAGGTTCGATGTTGTATTGCTTGAAAACAGTAAAGGTATAGCGAATCATGCCGGTTTAATTTTGTCGCGCGGTCGGTTTATTCATTGTGCTGTTAAGTCAGGGGTTATTGTTAGCCGGTTTAATGATTTTAAAAACAGGATACATGGTTTTTACAGGATAAAAAATGATTACAATTAAGGTTATCCCGAATATATTAAGCAATGAAGGCAGGTCAACTAAAAAAGTTGAGTTTGATGTCAGTAAAAAGTTATCTGATTATCTGAAGGATTATGATCTTGAAGATCAGAAAATTATTATAGGTGGTGAAGTTGTCGCGGACATGTCGCGGACACTTGAAAATAATGACGAGATTATAATTACACCGGATGTAGAATTAGGTTTTCTTGCTTTTTTGACTGCCGGCACGATCCTCGCTCCGATTACCTCAGCGTTGGCAGCGGCAGCTCCGTATATATATATCGGGATAGCAATGGCTTCTGTCGGGTATTCTATTTATTCAGCCGTTACTTCCGGACCTCGCCAGGCAAGTCACGGGTTATCGCATACAGGCGGTATTGAAGACGGTAGCCCTACTTACGGATGGGACGGAATCACTCTTATTGCCTCAACAGGTGTACCTGTAGGAATTGTGCTCGGTAAACATCGTGTCGGAGGCAACAAAATCAACCAGTACATATCTACCGACGGGGACAAAAATTATCTCAATATGCTTATTTGCCTTGGTGAAGGGGAACTTGAATATATAGACGATTTACTTATAAACGATAATCCCGTCTCTAATTTCAGCGGCGTTGAGATTTTCAAGCGATATGGTACAGCTGATCAAAGTGTCATTCCTTATTTTGATCAGACACACCATGTGAACCCTATCGGAGTGGATATTGAAATAAACGGACCTGGTGTTACATACACAACAAGTTTAAGCGATATAGACGCATTCGAAGTGTATATCACATGTCCGAACGGATTATATATTCAGGTACAGCAACCTGATTTCAATGGCATAACAACACATTCCGTGACATTCACGATAGAATACAAAAAGCATAGTGCTTCAACATGGTCTTACATGAACGGAAACAGTTCTTATACGATAAGCGCAAAACAGAGATCAGCTGTTCGGAGAATATACAGGCAGGAAGGGCTTGAGCCGGATAAATATGATATTCGAATCATAAAAACCGGCGGAGTGGACAATGAGCTTGCTTCAGGCGCAATGAGAGTTCAGGCAATAGATGAAATAAGAGATATCACACTTGCTTATACCGGAAGAGCTTTGTTAGGTCTCAGATTTCTTGCTACGGAACAGCTGAACAATACCGAACCGAATGTAACGTGTATAGCAAAAAGAAAAGTATCACAGCCTAAAGTAATGAACGGCTCAACTGAAGTGGATTACGACGATTATTACTGGGACGCAGACAGTGAATGTTACAAATTGTTTTCAGATGATACGGCGTTAACATGGGACGGTTCAAGTTATGTTAACAAATATTCGTCTAATCCTGTTTGGATAATAAAAGACCTGCTCACCAATGATGTATACGGAGTAGGCGATTACATAAACGTATCCGCGCTGAACAACGATCTTTTGCTTGAGATGGCACAGTATTGTGATACGAAAACGCCGGACGGAAACGGCGGTTACGAGAAACTGTTTAAACTTGACGCAGTACTTGATTCCGCAACTAAAGTACTTGACGTTATAGCCCAGTTATCCGCCTCGTTTCGGGGTATGGCTTATTATTCAGCCGGCGCGATTCATCTGAAAATAGATAAACAAGAAGATCCGAATCAGGTTTTCAAAACATACGGAATGGGTAATATTATAAATGAGTTCGAGCAAACTTGGGTATCTAAGAAAGAAAAAATAAATGTTGTTGAAGTTCAGTTTATGGATGAAGATAACGATTATAAACAAGATAGTGTAGAGATAGAAGATAAAGATGTACTTTACGATTCAAACGGTCAGCAAATAGTCCCCCGCCGAAAAAAAGTAATACGCCTTACATGTACCAGATTATCGCAGGCGGTTCGTGAAGGACGGTACGCTATACGGGCGGCTAAATATCATGATAAAACCATATCGTTCAAAGCGGGCATTGATGCGGTTATATCGCAACCCGGCGATGTGATAGGCATATCGCATGATGTGCCTCAATACGGTTTCTCTGGCAGGCTGAAAAAATTAGGAACTATACCTGCCGATGCATTACTTCATTATAAAATGGATGATAACGCGGATAACGCTGTTGTTGTTGAAGAGAACGGCAACAATGCTGTTTTTACTAACAAGTCAGGTAGTTCATATACCGCAGAAAATAGTGTAGCCGGTAAAATCAATACGGCGCTTGCATTTAATGGCAACAGTTATATAGATTGTGGAAATAACGGTAACATTACAGGTAGTCTGAGTATATCCTCTTGGGTGAAATTAACGGATTCCACACCTGATAATCATTATAACATAGTTTCTAAAACTAATTTAGCATACAGGTTCCGTGTAAATAATGACGGTAAATTATGGTTACTTTTAAACGACGGAAGTTATGATGTTATTCGAACGGATAACAGTTATTTGACGTTTGACAGTACATGGTACCATATAGCTGTTGTCTTTGATAGTGTTAATCAAAAAGTAAATTTCTATGTAAATGGTGTTCTAAAAGAAACAAAAAATACAACTAAATCGTCTATTCAAATAACATCGTATGGTTTAACAATAGGCGCGATAGATGTAACGGCGTCAAGCGAGATATTATCCGGGCATTTAGATGATGTAAGAATATATGATTATGAACTGACCGCAGAAAATGTTGCGTATATTCATTCGCTTGGTAAAGACCGAATCCGACTTGATGACGAGGTTATTATTGAATCCGGCAAAACATATAAACTCAGAGTAACTTTCAGCGACGATACTACGGAAGAACGAACTGTAACAAATAGTCCCGGAACTTATAACGAGTTAAACTTATCAGACAGTTTCACGCAAATCCCTCAGGATTTCGACATATACGCGTTCGGAGAGAACAATAAAGTTGTTTATCCAGCCAGAATAATCAAGATTGAACGGGACAATAAGAACGAAGTAAAAATAACAGCCAGAACATATGATGAACGTATTTATGACGATTCAGGGTTAACCTTACCGGACAGAAATTATTCAGCACTTAACAGTATGATACCGTATATAGAAAACCTTGTTTTATCTGAAGAATTGTTCAAGGAACTTGACGGGACTGTATCAACCAAGGTTACGGCTTGGTTTCAGAAACCGACCAGCCCAGGTGATTATTATCTGAAGACATATGAGAAAGCCCGGATATTCTTATCGAATGATGAGGGAAGTACATGGAAGCAAATCGGAGAAACGTATGGAGTTAATTTTGCCATTATAGATGAGTTTGCCGACTTACAGACTTATCGTGTGGCCGTTGTGTCTGTAAGTAAAGACGGAGCGCAGAATGCGATTGATAACAGTCCTTATGCAGATATTACGATCGTCGGGAAATCCGCTGAGCCGGAAAATGTTCGGAATTTTGATGTTCAGCAGGTAGGAACAAATCTTCAGCTCACATGGGATGGTGTAGCTGATATAGATTTGTCCCATTACAAAATAAAAAAAGGGTCTGATTGGGAAACCGATGCGGTAACTGTAGTTGAAGATGTAAGGACAACATCCATCTTGTTGCCGGTATCTGAATTGGGGAATATTCGCTACCTGATTAAAGCTGTGGATACATCAGGTAACGAATCGGCTCTGGCATCTTATGATGATATTGATGTTGAGTTAAAAGATACGTCACGGTTTATTACAGAATTTGATTTGTTCTCTGAGTACCCGTTTCATCTTAAAACAAACAATATTGATGTTCATTATCGGGCTGATTTTTCGCGTAATTATGTCCGGCCGGTGTTTGCCTTGGCTACTCAACAAACATGGCAGGAATTGGAGAACCTGGGCAAAACCTGGCAAGCATTAATCAATGACGGTAACTTTGTACTGGATGATAATTTTGAAACGTCGGGCAGCATTGAGATGCAAAGAGATTTCGATTTAAAAACTGTCACGGAATTTCAGGTGTCATCCGTAATCGGTAAAGTTGACGCAAATTCCCAAACTTTTACTATTCAGATATCGTATTCATCAGACGGTACAACATGGACATCTTTTGCGGATATAAGCACGTCTACGGTTTATACGGCACGGTACGTTAAACTGAAATTTCTATGGAACACTTCAAACTCCAGTTACAACATTTACTTATACTCTTTAATCGTCGGGTTTTTATCACCGGACATAGTAGTTGTTTACGGAGGAGATGTATCAATCCCGAGTTCAGGAAAAACAATATCTTATGGAGAAACATTTACCGCTGTACCGAAAGTTGTTTGCACAATAACCGACGGTACTGACGGAGTTGTCATTGTATCGAACAAATCAACCACATCGTTTGATGTGACAGTTAAAAATTTAAACGGAACCGCTATTGCGGCGGAAATCG
>JAGGZS010000150.1 GCA_021161885.1 bacterium | reverse complement strand
TTTTTTAAGGAAACATCTAAATTTTCAAAAAGATTTTTTTTTACAGTAAAAAGATTTTTTTCAGATACCGCCCGAGCGGTTTTTTTAATTGTGCGGGCAGTTTTTTGCAAAGATACCGATAACTGTTTATGTTTGGGCTCTACAACCTTATTTGAGTAATCAAATAAAATTTGAGATTGAGCCAAAAGATAACTTTGCAGCCTGTATACCCGCCATTTTGTCCCTATTTTTGAATGCCCGATAACCCAAACGCCAGCTAAAAAACAAATTAAAATATTAAAAACAATAATAACTTTTTTACAGTTTAAAGGAAAAATTTCAGATATTGTTTTTAACGGTAAATAAATTATTTTCTTTGATGTATCCGTTAGAAGCGAAAAATTCCAACCGCCCCAGTTAGATTTTTTCGTAACAATTTCAAAACAAGCGTTTAACCTGTCATCTAACGATAAAAAAAAATCAACTTTATCAACAGCGTACTTTAACTGAACCTTTTTAAAAAATCCGACAACAGCAGAAACAGGGATAAACAAAATAGCCGAGAATATAAAAATTTTAAGAAAAAACCGTATTTTGAAAACATCGCCGTAAAATAAAAACAGGTATAGCGCATAGATAGATAACCCGCTTAGCAATAAACAACATAGCCGTAAAAAAATTCTGACGGTTAATATAAATTTTAACCGCAACGAAATTAAACGTAAAATTTTAAAAAAATTTTTTTCTTCTGAAACAAAATTATACATATAAAGTTTTTTATTTATTTAACGCATCCATTAAAATTTTTTCAGTTATCTGCTGAAAATTTAAGTTTAATGTTATCTTAGCTGACGAAACCGCGATTATTCTGTTTATAAATTTTTTTTCTAACAGATACCCTGTTAATTGGGTTGAAATAATAACCGATTTTTTATCGTTATGCAAATTTTCAGCAAATTGCAAAGCTGTATTCCTGTCGAAAGAATTAAGGTGGTCGAAAATTTCATCTATTATAATAATATTCGGATTATGCAGTACACTGCACGCCATACGCAATAGTAATCGCTGAGATAACGATAATTTTTTTATTTTTATATTTAACAAAGAATTTAAGCCAAATTGTCGGGTAATATCCGTAATTCGTTTTTTACGTTTATCGCCTAATACCCCATATAATGACGCATTGTAATAAAGCGATGCCTTAACCGTGTCATCATCATCAAAAACATCATGGTAAAACGAACAATACCCCACACGATAAAACAAAGTGCCGAACCGGTTATTTTTGATAAAAAATATTTTTTTTAAAAAAAGATTAAAAAACTGAGATGTATCCTGATTATTTTTTGAGGATAAAAGGACAACTTTGCCTAAAAAATCTTTCTCATCAATATTATTTCCGGACATGGATGCCGGATAATCTTTGAAAATTTCCGCGGATATTTTTTTTATAATTAACCGATTATAACAAACCGAGCTAAAAAGAATCAGCAAAAAGGTTATCCCGCAGCAATAGAGCACAATATTAATAACATCGGGATAATCAAAGCGAAACATAACCACTTGCGCGCTATGGTATAAAAACCATGACCTCATTACATCGTATTTAAGGACACTCGAGACTATCACCACTGGATTAACAGACAACATAAAATTAATGAGATGCTGGGGATTTGTAATACTGCCTGCCAAACCGCCTATCAGATAAATTCCGGCTACCGATAAAACAAGCACTCCCGCAGCAACCAAAAGAGACATTTCTGTTGATTTAATACAACCAGTTATAAAACAACATATGCTTGTATATAAAACAATCATAATAAATAAAATCAGCTGTGCCAGAATAACGGTTGAAAAAGTGATATCATGATTTATTTTGACCGATATGATCGAAATGACCGTAAAAATGGTTATCATAAAAAAACAAGGGATAACAACAGCCAGCAATTTTTCGACAACCAGGTGAAGCGGTTTATATCCTGCAAAGAAAGCGGATAATCCGTCTTTCTGAAAATTTCTTACTTTTAAAGCGAAAACCAACATAAACGGCAACACGAATAAACAGGATATTGTCTGGTATAGGATAAGCCGCCTTGTAAACTCCGCCGGAAAAAATATCCTGCTTGCGCGGTGATAATTTTCAGCTTGATCGGACGAGAAAATGTCTATTAGGAAAAATAAAAAAAAAATCACGAAAATCAAGGCGTTAAATAATAAAAAAAGATTATTTCGTATAAGAGAATCGTTATATTTTTTTAAAACCGGTAACGATAAATACCGCATAATCAGTTTTCCTTGGAAGATACGTAATTAATAAGATTAAAAAATTGAAGACGAAAATCAAATTCATCGCACTCTAAAGGGTCTTTAAAGAAACAGGAGTATTGAGTCTGAGCGCCAAATTCGCCATGCCGATGTGAAAACTCAAGTAACCTTATTAAATCAAGCACAAGCGGAGCGGCTAAAAGTGAATCACATCCCTGCCACATAAACTGTAAGGTCATTGGAGTATCGAGAAAACCTTTAAAATGGATGAAATCCCACGCTATTTTCCAATCGTTTAAAGATGGAACCATATCGATACTTACTTTTGAATGAGGTTTATACCCTAATATTTTATCCAAGGTATTTGCTTTGGAACGAATTTTAGTTTTTTTATTTTCAGGGTCGTTCAGTATCAATCCGTCGCGGTTGCCGAGAATATTGTATCCTTCCCAGCTCATAACTTCAAGATTGCGCAAAAGGAACATCGGCGCAAGCACGGATTTTAAAAGTGTCTCCCCTGTTTTGCCGTCATTTCCCGAATAAGGTATTTTTCTTTCTATTGCCAATTGTTTAATTCCAGCAATATTAGCGCCTTGTGAAGGAGTGAAATTGATATACGGATACCCCGCGTCTATCGCCGCCCAAGCATAAACAACGCTCGCCGGATATTTTTCGTAACTATTTGACGAAAAAGCCGATTTCATTCCTTCATACGCAGCGTATTGTTCAGGAATAAAAAATTCCGGTTCGGTAGAGCTAATATTTACTACTATTATATCGTCTAAGCTGTTGTTTTTTTTAAATTGTTCGAGAGTATCCTGAATGTATGCAACAAGCGAACTTAGGTGTCCGTCCTTCACAAACGATTTATCCGAAGTTTCTGTAATCGCCTTACCGCAGTTTACAATAATCCCCGGATAAATATTTTTTTCAACTTCTGATATTTGCCAGTTATAATCTGTTATCATATCGTGGGATAAAACAGACGCATTCGTGTGCAGTTCCTTGAGGGTATCGACGATAGAATATTTTCTAATATCCATTCCGCCAAAAACAAGGTTATCCCATGGCAGTAGAGGAATTTTTTTGAATATATCCAGTTCGGTTACAAGCCCGTTAGCCGAACATTTTTTTGCGCGCAACGCCATCGCTCCTGCTATAACGCATACTGATATCCCGCCGTAAGCCCCTATCAGCCAAACTCCTGTTTTTTTATCCTTAATTTTTTGTAACTCGTTTTGCTGCATAATAGTATATCCTTAAAACATTAAAAAAATAAATACCGCGTCATTCTCAATTTATTTGATAGTAATATCCCAAAGTCCGGCAATGGCTTTTCCGGCTTGATAATCGCGGATATTATTTGAGATTGAGCCGAATAAACGATTGTAGTCCCAATTTGGTATATCGGCAATAAAGACAGCGAGTTCATCGGGATTTTTTGCGGGTCGCCCATGAGAGCCTTTGATAAGTTCGGTTGCAAAGGGAATACCTTTTATTTGCGGATCAAAAAACAGTTCTAACGGGTCATACCCGGGTTTACGGTGAATATCCATTGTTCTGGTAAATCCGGGCGCTAAATCATCGTCTATCCACCAATAATACGAAAACCAACAGTTTTTTTTCGCTATAGCGATTAAATCGCCGCTGCGGGGGTGGTCGATAAAAAAATCTTTTTTTCCGACAGAGGTCAAAACCATGTCTATTTCATCAAATCGTTCCAGTTCTTTTTGGACTTCGTGAACGGATATGTTCTGCAAATATATATGAGCCGCCTGATGGTCAACCATAGCGAAAACGGAACTGTTTTCAAAATCAATGTATTCTTTATCCTGTATAGTGATTACTTTAAGCCAGCCGAGCTGACGGAATATTTTGTTTATTGCCAACGATTTTTTGACTTCAACAAGACCGTACTCCGATAAAATTATTATACCGATTTTATTTTTTGCTTGATACTCAATCAGTTCACCGACAAGATCGTCAATTTTTTTAAGATCGGATTTTACCTGCCCGCTTTTAGGACCATACTTTTGCGAACTATAGTCAAGATGAGGTAGATAAATAAACGATAAATCAGGGTTATGTTGTTGTAAACAATACATACCGGCGTCAAAAATCCATCTGCTTGAATCGAACGATGCCATAGGCCCCCAAAAAGACATTAAATTAAACGCGGTTCCAAGTTGAGCGCAGGTATCGGAATATAGGTTAGGCGGTTTAGAATAGCACCATTGAATCATTCCCCCGTCATGTGTATGCAGCGGAGCCGGAGCCATTGTGTAATCCGCGCCGCAATAAACGCTGTTCTGCAGAAAAAAGGCTGAACTTGACAATTTTTGAGACCCATTCTTTTTGATTTTATTCCATATTCTGTCAGATTCAAGGACAGCGTTATATCGTCCCCAAAAATTTACTTCTCGAGTCTGGCGGTTATAGATACCGTTGCTGATTATCCCGTGAACTGAAGGCGACTGACCTGTCGTCAAACTTGCCTGCACAGTACAAGTTACCGACGGAAACGATGGAACCATCGATAGCATACCGTTTTTTTCGGACAATAAAGTTATATTCGGACAACAATCTTTTAACGCTAAAAGTTCCGGCGACAACCCCGCGACATCCAAAACTACTATAGGCAACGAGTTCATGGCTATTATCCTTCCTTTTAAAATTTTAAAAAACTATTTTTCGCGTTTTAAATAGAGTATAAGAAAATTTCTTTCCATAATATAACACAAATACCACACAAGATAATAATATGAAAAAAATTAGTTTTACAGCAGGATAATATAACCTAAATTTTTTTGCATTTTGAAATTATGCGCTGTTTGGAAAAGACAAAATTAAACAACGCATATCCGAGAACAAATTAATGAATTATGAATGATTTGATAAAAACTATTTTTTTCTGTTTGATAACCTTAATCCGATAAGAGATAAACCAAATAAAATTATGGTTATCGGTTCAGGTATAACATTTGTAATATAGATATCAGACGGAGCGAAATTAACATCGTCGCTGAACTCGAACATATCAGGTTCTGACAGATTAAACATCACTGATTCACCCCAGCCGACACCTCCGTTAGAGAAAAATTCAGATGCCGGATCAGTCGCGTTATAAAATCGCACATAAAAATTATCATCATACGGATCGCTTGGATTAGCGAAAGCAGAATAAGGGGATACCTCAAGGTTGCCTACCCACGCTTCAATATGCCCTTCGTACTGACCGGCGGGCACATAACTTTGCGGTATTCCTTCACCGATGCCGTATGCCCTTAACAAAATATCATCCCCTGAAGGAGACATAAAATTAGGCATACCCGGATCGGACTGCACAGCATCGACAACACCGTTAGCGCCAGCCCATACAAGCTCAACACGATCATTTTCTTTTAAAAGGCTATTATCGGTATCTTTCATACCGCCTTCCCAATTATAAAGATAAAAATTTATCGGTATCGCGCTTAAAGAATTTGAAAAACTAATAATCATAAACCCTGCTAAGAAAAACAGTAACAGCTTTTTCATATTATATCTCCCGTATAGATTATTAAATTGTAAATTTACTTTTTATTGTATATAACT
>JAGGZS010000321.1 GCA_021161885.1 bacterium | reverse complement strand
TAATAGTACGAGTGCTTTACAGCCGAATAATTAGAACACGAACATAACGTAACCATTACAAATAATAAACACAATAAGAAAATCAGCTTATTAAAAAAACTAATAACCAATACCATAATTTTTCTTCTATTTAACCCTTGATAGTATATAATGTTTTTTTATTTTATCTAAACAATACATTTAAAACAAGATTATTTTAAAAAAAGATGAACACAGCCAAAATTTTCAAATTTCATATACAATATCAAGGCACAGGTTATTGCGGATGGCAAATACAGCCGAACGGAATTTCTATCCAGCAAACCATAGAAAAAACCCTGTTTAAACTTACCTGCCAAAAAGTAAGAATTCACGGGGCAGGACGCACCGACGCGGGTGTGCACGCGCTTGGTCAAACAGCCCATTGTTCAATAGCAACACACCTTAACGAGAATGATATCCTGAAAGGTTTAAACGGCTTACTGCCGAACGATATCATAATAAAAAAAGTATCCCTCTGCGACCCCCAGTTCCATTCACGGTTCAGCGCACGAGGAAAACATTATATTTATATTGTCGATAACGCTAAAATACCCGCTTTATGGACACGGTTTTTCTCAGTTCATATCTACAAAGAATTATCTTTGCAAAGAATGCAGGATGCCGCACGGTTATTTCTCGGCACACATAACTTCAAACCGTTCTCCGCCAATTCCGGCAGAAAAAACGAAATCTACGAACGCTCCATTTCAAATTTTTATATAGAAAGAAACAGGCAGCTTATTTTCTTTCATATAATCGGAAAAAGTTTTTTATACAAAATGGTCAGGTTCATAATGGGAACAGTTCTGAAAATCGGATGCGGCAAGGAAAACCCGGATTACATCAGCTCAATTTTTAAAGACCCGGTAAACAACCCCGCCGGACCGGTCGCGCCCGCCAAAGGCTTAACCTTATATAAAGTATTTTACGATTCCCCGCCTTATCTTACTCATACCAAAGATATATGTAATTTTTTTCCCTCTTTTGACGTTTTAAATAATGAAAGTTGATGTATAAATAATATTGTGTGCAAACTGATTTTGTGCTATAATTATAATAGAATTGTATATATGAGGCATTATTATGAGAATTATTATGCTGATAATTCTTTTAACGTATTCATCAAACGTGTGGGCGACAATTTTACCAAAACGGTTTTCTACCGATGAAATGGTAAATCTCTCTGATACTATAGGACTCGGCAAAGTTACGAATATCAGGTACGAATTTACCGATACGAAAGAGATATTTACTTACACCACTATCTCTTGCGATACATTGTTTAAAGGCGATGAATCGGTAAAAAATTTCGATGTCATTCAGCGGGGCGGTAAAACCGATAAATTTACCACCGCTGTTTACGGAGCGCCCTCTTATGAGAAAGGCGAAGAAGTGATTCTTTTTTTACAGACACATAAAACTATAAAAACCCTGAAAAAAGTCGTAGCTATGAGAATGGGCAAATATTCAATCATTACCGATGAACAAGACGGCAAACAATATGCCGTAACCGATCTGTCCGATATCCATTTTCTACGCGAAAAAGATCATGATAAACACGGCTATATAATAAAAAAACCGCTCAATAGTTTTATTGAGGAAATAAAACAAGCGGTAGAAAAAGAAACAACAACCATGCACCAATCTTTAGGGGCTACTAATAAAACAGGCAATACATTCGACTGGATTAAATGGATACAAAAAAAATGTGTATCCACAGCAAATAACCTGAGTAAAAAATATTATACAACTATCGCGAAACAAAAAGGTTAAGGCAATGAGAAAATATATATCATATATCATGGTTTCCATAACTTTAATATTAACGGGGTTGTTTACCTGCACATTAAATGCCGAAGACGTGGATTTCAATTTCGTCAGGGTTCTCAAACCTGCCCCCTACCTTCCGCCAGATTGGGAACAGGAGCGAGTATCTGTTGTAGGTCAAAAAATTACAGATACGGAAACAGCGAACAGGCTCGATTTTTTTCACTGGCAGAAGAATCAAGACGATATATCTGTTGTGCAGTTCTATTACAGCATGAATTTCCCAAGTTATATAACTAATAGATCCGGCTTGATTCAATGTATTGAAAATTCTGCCGCCGCATGGGGCAATATACCCACGGCAAACCTTGATATGCAGGTCGTTTCAGGTATCGATTTCTCCGACTATTATAATCATCCCACGCTCTACGATCCGCCATGGATCGTGGACAATAAAAATGTGATTTCATTTTCTTACGGCGGAGAAATTATCGGATTTAACAACGATGTTGCTATAGGAAAAACATTTATCACATGGGACAGCGGAGACATTGACGGCGACGGAGATACCAACGAACTTATCGACTGTGACATAATATTAAACGCCTCAGAGTTTGACTGCGGCGGACATTTTATATGGACTATAGGGCAAATGGATTACGCAAATAATGAAATTGACGTGCAAAGTGTTGTTACCCATGAAATGGGACACGTTCTCGGTATAGCTCATCCTTATACATCTAAACCAGAAGGAGAACTGGACTGTGAATCATGCCCTACCATGTATGCAGCTATACAACCAGCTTTTGTAGATACCCTAAGAATGAGAAGCCTTGAGGATTATGATAAAAACTGCGCGACTTTCCTCTACCCTATTCTTGACGACGGCAACGGCACTTGGGAAACAGCTACACCTATAACAGGGTCTGAGGCAGGAACTGTGTATACGAATTTATCCATAACTGAAGGCGATTATGACTGGTATAAAATCTGGCTTGACCAATACGATACAGTTAAAATTGTAATTCAGGAACCTTCCGCAACTGAAGATGTAAAATTATATATTACTCTTACTCCTTCAATTTTTAATCCATCCACTTCCAGCACTACTAATAACGTAGAGGTTTATCAGGGTTCAATGCTGCGATATAAATCCAAAAGCTATTTAAAAAGCTATCAAACTGTTTATGCTCATACCGTAACAATACCCGGGGAATATTACATTCTCGCTATGGGATATTATTCTTCATCCGAATCGGACTATACCCTAACCGCTTACACTTGCATAGATGGAGATTTTGACTATGGAGAAGAAAATCCATCTAAAGCCGACTACAATACCGATCCTATTCCAGCGGGAGATGGTATAGATGACGCATTGGAAATAGCCAACGGGCTTGATCCAAGTAATATATACGATGCTGCTTCAGATTTGGATAACGACGATTTAATATCTTCTGAAGAAATAAATATACACACCAATCCATTAAACGAAGACACCGACTCTGACGGGATGCAAGACGGATGGGAATATTACAACAACCTTAACCCGCTCGTAGATGATGCGGCACTTGACTCTGATAACGACGGAATGACAAACCTTGAGGAATTTATCGCGGATACCGATCCTCAAGACAGCAATTCAGTTATTGCTGTCAGAACCCTTACAATATATTCTGTTGAGACAGGGTTCGGCGATCCAATACCTGGAATAATGATTCACTGGGCAAATATCATGGCGTTTAACTTTGAAATTTTATACAGTACAAATCCAAAAGAGCAGTTTCAGTTAATGGAAGAATTCCAACCGGGCAATGAATTTGAAGCAGGAACCTCATCCGATAATTTCATCGATATAGGTTATCCTGAACCTCCCGCTACCGACGCAGGCACTATTCGCCCAGCTCCTTTATCTGATGGAATTAATTCACGATATTATATTATCCGCAAAAAAATTCAGTAAAAAATTTTTTCTTACCTATTTCGGATTACTGAAAAAAAATTATCTAAATCATGAACTGATGAAAAAGCCGCATAACTACCGCTTTTTACTGTTCATTGGGAAAAATGTTAGCCACTGGCAATCTCAAAAGATAAAAAGCTGTCATTGCCGTAGCCTCTTCGGCGCTTGGCAATAACAATTTTTTATCATTTTTCAATATTCCCAATCATTATTTTGGGAGGAGTTTAATCTCCTTAACCACTTTCCTGCATAATGTAATAGTATTTTTAAGTTCATCAGCGTTCAAAGACTGTTGTCCGTCGCATCTTGCGCTTTCCGGCTGGTAATGGGCTTCAATAATCAGCCCGTCAGCTCCGGCCGCTACTGCGGCCATGCTGTAAGAAAGGACAAGATCACGTTTACCGCCGGAATGGCTCGGGTCGAAAATGACCGGCAATCCGGTTTCTTTTTTGAGTATGGGTATTACGCCGATATCGGCGGTATTGCGTAAAAATTTACCGCATTCAAAAGTTCTTATTCCTCTAAGGCAAAGAATAATATTTTCGTTCCCTTCTTTAGCAATATATTCAGCGGCGTTTAAAAATTCGGAAATAGTAGCGTTATCGCCTCTTTTAAGCAATATGGGAGTTTTAAATTCTTTAGTTTTCTGCCCAATTTTTTTTAATAAATCGTAAGAACGCATATTGCGCGCGCCTATTTGAATTACGTCTGCATACTTAATAACAAGGTCTATTTTATCTTCACCTGTAACTTCGGTTACCGTGGGCAACCCTGTCAACAGGGAGGCTTCATTTAAATATTTCAACCCTTCTTCGCCTAATCCTTGAAAATCATAAGGGCTTGTGCGAGGTTTAAATGCTCCGCCTCTGAGCATATCTGCTCCTACATTTTTTACAATTTTAGCTGTTTCAATCATTTGTTCTTTATTTTCAACAGCGCAGGGACCGGCAATAAAAACAAAATTATCTTTACCTACTTTTACTCCCTTAACATTAACCACCCTGTCTAACGGATTAAACTCACGGCTAACTAATTTGTACGGACGTGAAACCCGCATAATAGACTCAACGCCAGGGAGTTCCTCTATTCTGTCCGATTCTATTAAAGTTATATCACCTATAACGCCGATAATTACTAAATTCGCGCCCCGTGATATTGAAACGGTCAACCCTACTTCCTCTATACGTTCGCGCACTAAAACGATATCTTTTTCCGACACATCTTTTTTCATCCTGATAATCATATACTTATATCTCCATTTTAATAAATTCAGATTATGTTTCTTAAAAAAATCAAGTTATACATAATAACATATTTAATTTATAAAAAAATATTTTTAATAAAAAAAGAAAATTTTTAAATAAAATCAAAATTTACCGATATTAATATGTGATACATTTATGT
>JAGGZS010000276.1 GCA_021161885.1 bacterium | reverse complement strand
TTATTATATAATGTAGCAGTGTGCATATTTAAATTTCCGTAAAAATTTCAACCGATTTTATTGTTTTTTTATACTGTTTTTCAACTTTTTCAAGGAGGTTAAGATGAAAAAAATTTTATGCGGTTTAATTTTTATGTCCCTATGTATCGGTTCCGTTCAAGCGCAAGATAGCGACGTTGTTAAAAAAATTCCTCTTATTCTTACCCAGCACGAAGTATACAAACAGATACAATCACGCATTATTGAGCAGCTGAACACCAAAGTTCTATCCGTAGTGAAAATTTTCAGCAAATTCCAGACATCGCGAATCGGAAAAATTATTATCCCTAAACCAATACCAATACCAATACCCATACCTATCCCTAAACCAAAACCAAAATGGGTGGAAATGCGCGGTATCTTAAAAAAGATAAATCATCCGGCAACAGACAGGCGCATACGCGCCACACTGTTAAATAACGCGGGAAAAATAATCGCCAGACTCAAAAGCACTGTTATAAACTTAGACTCTTACGACGGTCTTATGGTGCTCGTAGCCGGATACCAAATTTATCCATTTCCCATACCTCTTCTTGAGGTAGATAACGATGCTACGCCTATCCCCCGAATACCCGTTATAGATGTTAAACGCATAAAAGTTTTATCCAAATGGGTACAGATGCAAGGATTGATAAAAGGTCTTGACGTAATGATTCAAGCTCATGCAACCCCTTCGTTGCTAAAAACATATCACGCCATGCTTTATGACGGAAACGGATCATTGAAAGCAAACCTTATAAGCAAAACTATCCCGCTGCCTCGTTATGACGGGATGAAAGTTAGGATATACGGTTATCAGCTCCCTGTTCTCAGCGCTAACACAGATGCCGATAACGACGCTGTTTCAATCATTCCTTTAATAGATGTAAGAAGAATTTACTTATTCCCAAGATGGGTTGTAAAGCGGGGGTTCTTAAAAAGCAGACTGCCTAAACCGATTCCTCTGCCTCAGCCAATACCGCTTTTGTCTCCAGCTTTAAATGGGCTGGCAGCTGACCAACCGAATATTATCAAACCGCAAATTATCTATAACGGCAGATTATATGACAACGACGGTGTCATGAAAGCTCGTCTTTACAGTAAAACAATACCTCTGCCCCGATATAACGGTTTTTATGTTGAGGTAGCCGGATACCAACATTATCCAAATATATTACCTGTACGCGAATTAACGTCTGACAATGTTTCTATTGACCCGACGACTCCTGTTATTGACGTTAGGCGGATAAAAATTATTTTCATTCCGCCTCCCATAGAAACATGGAAAGGTATTGTCCGCCCAAGAACAGACGACTCAAATATAGCGCCTGAGTGCCGTTATATTCTTACCGACCAGAATGGAACGGTTATAGGTTACTTATCCGCTAAGACCGATGAGATATCCGACCTTCTCAAAAAATACTCCATTCATTATCTTGTTGCGGTAACCGGAGCTGTTTACCCAATACTCAACAGCACAAGCAGTTATGAAATAAAAAAGATGGTTGTCTCAAAAATAAGGCTTCTTCAGGATTTAAGGCATATTATCTGGATGAACAACCGTCCCTTATTCTTTAGAGTCGGCGAAGAAATAGCATTCAACAAAATAGGCGATATCATTAAACCTATAACTTTGTCTTCCGATAGCTCAGAGAACGTGGACATAACAAGCGATGAGACATCGGCTGCGCAACTGTTTCTTTACCAAAAAAATTGGGATTTCAACGAAAAGCTATATCCAATGCCTCTAATTGATAACGACACTACCGCAAGCTCTATTTCCGAATCGGATAATGAGGTTATTCAATGTATAGTGCCTGTGGATTTTACCCAATACGACTATAAATACGATTCACGCATAAAATGCGCAGACGGCATTATAAAATGTGTTGATAACCCTACTTATAAATATAAAAAACCAGGGATATATAAGGTTACTCTTACTTGTACACTTATCGATCGGATGGGGTTTGTTAAAAAAATAGAAACCGCATCAAGAATCATACAAATATTTCCATGGTTTGAATTAAACGATGATACCGCTTTAATATTAGACGAGGTGCTTGATGATTGTGCCGCCGCCCAATGCCAAACCAAAGAAGGGGTATCTAACGCGTTGAAAGAAAAACATGATACCGCTCGGGCGATTATTTTTAATATGAGATAATAAATTTCATATTTACGAACATTCAAAAAGGGACGGTTTTTAACCGTCCCTTTTTTATTATTAATAAGGAACCTCTGAAAAAAATCAACCAACACTGCTTGTGTCATTGCCTTAAAACAAAATTGAAAGTGCTGAAAAAGTCATAAAAAAAATATCATTACAAAGCCCCAAATGGGCTGTGGCAATCTTAGCTCTTGAGCCTTTGAGGACCGCCGCATCGCTGACGCTCCTTGCGATGACAGTAAAAAGAGATAGTTACTTTACTTTTTCAGCAATCCGAATTTGTGCGTCAATCTAAATTCCTTGCACAATAAGATTACGGCATCGCGTTTCACAACGACAATTTTATATTTTCCAAAAATTTTATACGTAAAAAATTATTGATCTTGTTCTTCTTTTGGATTAATAAGGCTGTCAAATTCCTCATCAGTCAAAATTTTTCTAATGGGATTATCAGGGGTTAATTTATCTTTTATGGACGGATCAAACCTTAATGCTTTTTCAAGATCGTTCATCATCTTAATTTTTTCATCTTTTTCCAGATAAATAAGAGCGCGAGTATAATAAGACTGCGCGTCTTGAGGGTCAAGAAACAAAACGTGATTAACATCTTTAAGGGCAAAATTATAATCTTTTTGGTTCATATAGAGCATCATTCGTTCTTTAAGGGCTTCTTTATAATCAGGGTTCATTTGCAGAGCCGTACTGTAATCCTCAAAAGCTCTTTCCAAATTATTGAGTTCGCTATATACCCTTGCCCTGTTATAATACCCTTGCGGTAAATTAGGATTGAGTGCCAATCCCTTGTTATAATCTTCAAGCGCGCTGTTAAGATCGCCGTGCTGTTCTGTTAATGTACCCCTGCTTATATACACTTCGCCGTTATTGGGATCAAGTTCAATTTCTTTAGACAAAAATTCTAACGCTTTATCGGTTTCATTGATTTTAATATATATAAGGCCGATTTGGTTATATATATTTTTCCGTTCCGGCTCAAATCCGGCTACAGTTTTAAAATCGGCAAGCGCGGCATCATAATTATCCATTTCAAGATACATATCGGCTCTTGCTAAATAGGCTTCAACATATTTAAAATTAGCCTCTATTGCCATCTGGAATTCTTCAAGAGCATGTTTGTACTGTTTTTTAGAAGCCAATTGTTTAGCCTTAGTAAAATGATCTTTCGCTTCCCCCGGGTTCAGCTCATTTGCTTTATCGTAATCCGACAATGACTTATCCATTTGATCGGTAAGGCGATATAAATTCGCTCTCGCAAGATAAGCCCTGTGATCGTTTGAGTTGATAGACAAGACATACGAATATTGCTCAATAGCTTTATTTAGATTATCCTGCTGAGCATATAATTTTCCAAGATTCAAATAGACTTCAAGGTTTTTTGGGTTAAGAAGCAATGCTTTTTTAAAATCGGCTGACGCTTTATCTAACTCATTATTTAAAAGGTAATAATGTCCCCTGTTATTTAATACTAAAGAAAAGATTTCTTTTTTAGTCAGTTCATGAAGATAATAACCGCCGTCAATAAGTTGTGCAGATAATTTATAATTTTTTTTGTAATAAGCATCTGTGTGTTCATCAAAATTATCCAAGGCATCAAGGTTTATTTTTTTATATTTGCCATGGTAACATACATACGTATGCCCCGGTAAATTTATCGCGTAAAACGGTTCCCCTAACCGTTCTGCGAGCATCAACAAAAACAAGGCGTAATTAAAATCCGTACCCTCTTTGCTTTTAAGCATATCTGAAAACAAAACAGGCGGATTAACCAAAGAAAATTTCTCTATTTCAAAAGCGTACTTAAAAAACCGGACAGGTCTTGAGTATGCCTTGTAATATTCAAGCCGTTTATAAACTTGCCGGGCGATAGAATTAATTTCAGCTATATTCTCCTTCACATCAATTAATGGTTCAGCGGCTTTCTCTAACAGAAAAACCCCTTCTGTGATCTTCATCTCATCTTCAGGCAAATTCAAAAACTCATCTTCGGATAAAGCATCTATTTTATTTTTTTGCGGTTTTACCGGCGATTCTTTGCGCAGTCCTTTTAGTTCATCATTTTCGCGTATTTGCTCAACTGTTTTACAACCGCTTACC
>JAGGZS010000035.1 GCA_021161885.1 bacterium | reverse complement strand
TGCAGAAAATTTCTGCGTAAAAACGAGTTTAGAACAAAAATAGATACCCTAAAAACATAATTTTTAAAAAATCAATCAACTTTTCAGAAATTTAGAAATTTTCCCTATACTTTTGCAACAACCCCATGATTGTGTATCTCATTTTTCCTCCGATAAATTTATTCATTTTTTTTACCCTATAAATTTACCATCAGGGGGACATTTTCATTTTGTCCCTACATCATACATAAATTTGTTGACTTAAATGACCAACAAAATATATTTTAGATATATTAATCAGATTTAGATAATTAAACCGCATTATAAAAAAGGTATATGTTTATGAAAAATTATTTTATTTTAAGCTGCGCAATTGCCTGTAACGCTGTCGCTAATATTTTAATTAAAGTCGCAATGATGAAACTATCTAAAACAAGTAATATTATTGAGATGATAAAAGGCGCGGTTTTGAGTCCATCCATGATAGCCGGAATATCTTTTTTTATGATTGCTCTTGGCGGATACAGCTATATTTTATCTAAACTAAACTTAAGTATCGCCTATCCTATAATGACCAGTGTCGGCTATATGATTGTTATTGCTGCTTCATGGCTGTTTCTGCATGAAACAATAACATGGATGCAGATAGCAGGGTTTATTTTAATATTATCAGGCGTCTGGTGTGTTGCCCAGTAATGTGAATGGAGATTTATTGTGCTGAAAAAAAAAATAATGCCTATTATAGGCACAAGACCTGAAGCAATAAAATTAGCGACTGTAATACATGAACTTAACAGATATCCTGACTTCTTTGATGTTGTGCCTGTAGTAACCGCTCAACATAGGCAAATGCTTGATCAGGTTCTTGAAGTGTTTCAGATAAAACCTAAGTATGATTTAAACATAATGACAAAAAATCAAACTTTAATGCAGGTTACTCATCTTGCGATGCAGGGGGTTTTCGAGCTTATTAAAAAAGAAAAGCCTGATCTGTTAATAGCTCAAGGCGATACGACAACCGTTTTCGCATCGGCTTTGACATCATTTTACGAACGTGTTCCTTTCGCTCATGTGGAAGCGGGACTAAGGACTTATAACAGTTATAATCCGTTTCCCGAAGAAATTAACCGGCGCCTGACAGCTCCGCTTGCGGAACTGCATTTCGCCCCCACTTCAAAATCAAAATCTAACCTGCTGAATGAAAACATTAATCCTAAAAAAATTTTCGTTACGGGCAACACTGTAATCGACGCGTTATTCCATATTCTTGACAAGGAAGATACATCACACCAGCGCCTTTTGGAATCGTTAAAAATCGAGTCTAAAAAATTTATCTTAGTTACAGCTCACAGGCGTGAAAGTTTCGGGGAACCTTTCATAAACCTTTGCAGAGGGCTTAAAAAGATAGCCGAACACTATCCTGACTGGAAAATTTTGTATCCTGTTCATTTGAACCCAAACGTTCAAAAACCAGTACATAATATTCTCGGAAAACTTAAAAATATTGTTCTTATTGATCCGCTTGATTATTTTAGGTTTGTCCATTTGATGAAAAACGCGTATATTATTCTGACTGATTCAGGCGGGATACAGGAAGAAGCACCGAGTCTGGGCATACCTGTTCTTGTTTTACGCGAAATAACAGAACGCCCGGAAGCCGTTGACGCAGGCACGGTTCGAATTGTGGGTACTGATCCTGAAAATATTTTTCTTGAAATTAAACGGCTAATAGACAATCCAAATAATTATTCTGAAATGGCAAGAGCTATCAATCCTTATGGAGACGGTAATTCATCTTACCGTATAATAAAACATATTAAAAATTATTTCCATATGCCTTAACGTTTTTTTTATCAGGCTTAGTTATAATTTTTTTCAAAAATTGTCCGGTATAAGATTCATCGCAGTTCGTTATGCTTTCCGGGGCGCCTTGAGCGATTAAATATCCGCCTTTATCGCCCCCTTCAGGTCCTAAATCTATAATATAATCAGCGGTTTTTATTACATCGAGATTATGTTCGATGACAACAATGGTATTGCCTGCGTTTCTTAATTTTATAAGTACATCAAGCAGTTTGTGGATATCGTCGAAATGCAGTCTGGTAGTCGGCTCGTCAAGCAGATATATTGTATTGCCCGTAGCTTTTTTGCTGAGCTGTGCCGATAATTTTATCCTCTGCGCCTCGCCGCCGGACAGGGTGGTTGCGGGCTGTCCTAATTTGATATATCCTAATCCAACATCGTTTAAAGTTTGGAGTTTACGTTTTACAGACGGAATATTCTGAAAAAATCCAAGCGCTTGAGATACGGTAAACTCGAGAACATCGGATATATTTTTACCTTTATATAAAATTTCAAGTGTTTCCCGATTATACCGTTTACCTTTACAGGCTTCGCATTCAACATAAATATCGGGCAGAAAGTGCATTTCTATTTTTAATATGCCGTCTCCCCTGCATGCTTCGCATCTGCCGCCTTTTACGTTAAAACTAAACCTGCCTGGTTTGTATCCCCTCATTTTAGCCTCAGGTATTTTTGAGAACAAGTCGCGTATCAGGGTATACAGCCCGATATATGTCGCCGGATTAGAACGCGGAGTCCTGCCTATGGGCGACTGGTCGATAACTACGGCTTTATCCAAAAACTCAAGTCCTTTGATAGATTTATGTTTCCCTGGTTTTTCCTTTGACCGATAAAAATGTTTGAATAAAGCGCGCCTTAAAATATCATCTATCAGTGAACTTTTACCGGAACCTGATACACCGGTAACACAGGTAAATAAACCTAAGGGTATTTTTACATTAATAGATTTTAGATTGTTCTGCTGAGCTCCTTGTATAGTCAAAAACATATTTTTTGCCGATTTTTTTCGTTTTTCTGGGATTTTGATTGTTTTTTTGCCGGATAAATACATTCCTGTCAACGATTTTTCACTGTTTATTATATTTTCCAAACAACCTTGAGCCACGATATATCCGCCGTGCCTGCCTGCTCCGGGACCAAGGTCGATTATATGGTCAGCGCTTTTTATCAGCTCTTGGTCATGTTCGACAACAATAACCGTATTGCCCAGATTTTTCAAGCGATGCAAGGTATCTATGAGCCTTAGATTGTCGCGCTGATGAAGCCCGATGCTCGGTTCGTCAAGCACATAAAGGACACCCACAAGCCCAGCTCCTATCTGGGTGGCAAGGCGTATACGCTGTGCTTCACCGCCTGATAAAGTTGAACTTTGCCTGTCTAAAGAAAGGTAACCCAACCCTACATCTGTTAAAAAGGTAAGGCGGTTTCGTATTTCTTTTATGATTTCTTTGCCGATAAGCTTCTCTCGATTTGATAAATTGATTGAATCAAAAAAAATTTTGGCGCGGGATATAGCCAACTTTGAAATTTCACATATGTTTTTGCCCGATACGGTTACCATTTTGCTTTCTATCCTGAGTCTTGCCCCTTTACATTCAGGGCAGATTTTAACCGTAGTATACTCGGATAACCATTTTTTCATATGTTCACTTGACGTTTCACGGTACAAGCGTTCCAGCTGCGGAATAATTCCTTCATACAGATTGTTTTTTTCGTTTTTAAAAAAATGAATATCATTTTTATCGGTTCGCTCACCGTATAAAAGGATTTTTTTTGTTTCCTCATTGATATCGCAAAAAGGGGTATTGGGGTCAAACCCGAATTGTCTGCCAAGTTTATTTATAAGTTTTGAATAATATCGCCTGATATGTCTGTTCGCTTTTTTCCAAGGCATTACTGCCCATTGGCGAAGAGACAAGTTTTTGTCGGGGATGACGAGGTCGGCATCCATTTCAATAGTAGTGCCGAGCCCATGGCATTTCGGGCACGCTCCGTATGGGCTATTGAACGAAAACATTCTCGGAGACAGCTCCTCTATGTTCACGGAGCAATCTATGCAGGCATATTTTTCACTAAAAATTCTGTCCGGATTTTCATTATTATAAAATGATACGGTTATGATACCTTCGCTTATCCGTAAGGCGGTTTCCACGGAATCTGTTAGGCGTTCTGTTATTTCGTGCCCTACAATAATTCTATCTACTATAACATCAATATTATGTTTTTTGTTTTTATCTAAAACTATTTTTTCGTCGATACCTTTAATTTCACCGTCTATGCGCAGTCTGACAAATCCGTCTTTTTTAATATTTTCCAGTAATTTTATATGTTCTCCTTTTCTGCCTCTAACCACTTGGGCAAGAATAAGAATACGCGATCCTTCCGGCAACGATAAAATCTGGTCGACTATTTCCTGAACGGTTTGTCTTTTTATAATTTTACCGCATTTCGGGCAATGGGGTATCCCGATTCTCGCAAACAGCAATCTTAAATAATCATAGATTTCGGTTGAAGTGGCAACTGTGGACCTGGGATTATACGATGCGGACCGTTGTTCGATAGATATCGCCGGAGACAATCCCTCAATATGCTCCACATCCGGTTTTTTCATCTGTTCAAGAAACTGGCGCGCATAAGCGGACAGCGACTCAACGTATTTTCTTTGCCCTTCAGCGTAAATCGTATCAAAAGCTAAAGAGGACTTTCCTGAACCTGATAATCCGGTTATCACAATAAGTTTGTTGTGTGGAATATCAAGGTCGATAGATTTTAAATTGTGCTCTTTCGCCCCTCTAATGACAATTTTGCCGCTCATATATATCCTAACGTTCATTAATCTATAATATTTGTTTGTCAGGTTATCAAAATTAGCGTCCTTAAACAAGATTAAGTTCAGAGTTATAAAAAATAATTATCTGAAATATCCCTTGGATTTTAAAAACCACGGGTTCTTTTGATATAGCATGAAATCTCCAACAACCCGTTTACGGATAAAAGTAAATTCAGTACTCTTTCGTATATATGAAAGACTGAGCAAAGGGGGAATTCAAGTTATAAACAGGTCGTTTATTAGTGCGTGAAATTTCATCTTTTTATTTTCCGTGCGCAGAAAATTTCAAGTTAAAATGAATAAAAATAGACGTGAATGCGGGAAATATCCCTTGTGCCTAACATCAAAACATATACCATATATTGTATACCGTTTTTTTTTACGTGTTTTATTTGTAGATTTGTATTGACTTTTTTCTATATGTTGTGTTATATAGATAAACAATCGGTGCCGATAAGATTTTAAAATAACCTTATATATAAACATTACCTCATAACAATTTCTCATAGCAAAGGAGGGGGCACATGGTTGAAACAGCAACAACAATTAAATCAGGAAATATTATCGGGTCAGGGAGTCGCGAATTTGGAAGGGATCACAGGTTACCGCCCGAAATCGTTTCAAATCAATCCAGTATTTCCCAACAAAAATTTCCCGGAAATAATTTAGAATCCGCAATTGTTAAAAACAATGATATTGATAATTTATTTACACAAAGGCTCACAAATATGGTTAGGCAAATATCTCCTAAAAGAATTCTTACCGAAATATCCTCTTTACATCCTGAAAATAAAATTAATATCTGGAGACAAGTAGAAATAGCTTTACGTTTAGAGAAATCAGAAGCGAAACGAGCAAAAATGCGATCGAAATCCGGCAGGCAATTACCAAAATATGAATGTGGAAGAGTCCGTGATCTTGTGGCGTGTAAAACTGGATTTAAATCGGCGAACAGCTATATTGCGGCTAAAACAGTATATTTTAATGCGCATCAGGATATTAAAAAAATAGTTGAAGACAATATTATAAAGCTCACTCCCGCGTCTAAAATCGCAAAATTAGATACTAATATCCAGATTAAAGCAGCCGCAATATTAAGGTTAATTGCAACTAATTTTAAAAACAGTAAACGATCGGTAAGCCGTTTTGTAAATAATCTGCTCAGCAACCCGAAACAAGACCTTGACCGGCTCTTTAA
>JAGGZS010000125.1 GCA_021161885.1 bacterium | reverse complement strand
GTATATATATACAGGAGGCAAAATATGGAGGCAAAAAAAAGAAAAACTATAAATTTAATGGAAGATTTTTTTAGTCCGCAAAACATTTTTTCTTTTCAGGATTTAACAAAAAAAATCGAACAGCTGATACCTAAATCCATAGATGTTTTTCGGGATATATTAGATAACGAAGAAATAGGGCTTGATTATAAATTTAAAGTAGCGAAATATATTCTTGACCTTTCACCAATTAGCAAAGAGTTTTCCCAGCCGAAAACGTCCCATACAGTAACCGCCTTGATAGAAAATTTTTCACCTCAGGAAATAGCGGATTTAAAAAGAAACGCTGACTGCATTCTTGAAGAATGGGAAAAAAATCAGCAGCCCACCATAAAAAAAACGGAATAATATATGCCCTGCAAAAATTTTTCAATAAACAAGATTATGCCTTATTTAGGCAAAAAAACTTTAACAAATTTTAACACAATGCTTAACGGGGAAATCGTACGTAAATATAAAAAAGACAAACTGTCGTTTTTTGTTCCCCACGATAAACAAAAAAAATTTATTCTCTCGCCTGCCCGCACAAAAGCGTTTGTAGGCGGTAACCGATCGGGCAAAACCACTGCCGGAACCATAGATGTTATTTTAGAATGTATAGGCAAGCATCCGCTCCAGTTAAATGGGTCGCGGAAAAAACCGCCTTTGTTCTGGCGGGTTGTATGTGTCGATTTTATCAATGGAATAGAAAAAATTATTTTACCGAAATTTAAGGAATGGCTTCCTGCAAAATATTTAATAGACGGTAAATGGGAAAAGTCATGGCGTGAAAAATCCCGCACTTTGACATTAAGCAACGATTCGCAAATAGAGTTTATGTCAGCTCTTCAGGACAGGGAAAAATTTCAAGGCACAAGCCGTGACGGGTTGTGGATAGACGAGGAAATAGACAAACCTATTTTTCAGGAATGCCAAATGAGGTTGTTAGACAGGGGCGGCCGAACTATCCTTACTCTCACCCCGATAAACGGTATGACATGGGTTTACGATGACATTTATTTAAAAAAAAATGATCCCCATATTGAGGTCATCACCGTTACTACTTACGAAAATCCCCATATTGATCCATCCGAGATAAAAATTTTTGCCGACAATTTATCGTCCGACGAAAAAAGGATACGCCTGAACGGAGAATTCGTATCTTTGCAAGGACTTGTCTATAAAGATTTTTCAGACGGACCGCCCCTTGTTGTAAAACCGTTTCCCATACCGCCTGAGTGGACTCATTATATCGGCATAGACCCTCATCTTAGAACTCCGACAGCTGTCCTGTTCACCGCTTGCGACAGGGAAGGCGACCTCTATTGTTATGACGAAATCTTTTCCGATGACCTCATAAGCGGTATTGCCGAACAAATTAAGATGAAATTTTCTCATAATAGTATTTTCTCATCCGTTATCGACCCGTCAAGCAAACAGCCGAACCCGGTTTCCGGAGTATCTATAAAAGATGAATTCGCGCGGTTCGGAATCCATGCGCGCAACGCTAAAAAAAACGTGCATGTGGGCATAAACCGGCTTAGCGAATATCTGCGCCATAAAAAAGGGTATCCGAGAATATTTATTTTTGAAACCTGCGAAAAATTAAGGTTTGAATTCAGGAATTATATATGGGAAAAAAATCCGTTTGCCGGCGATAAACAGTCGCCCCGTAAAAAAAACGACCACCTGCTCGATTGCCTAAGGTATATTGTAATGGAAAACCCCGTTTATATTGAACAGGTTAAAAGTTTTTACCGAAAAAAATTTTCAAATTTAAGAAGCGGTTACTAATGAATCAAGAATTTTTATATATGAATATTATTATGAATAATAAATACCAATTAGCTGACCGTAAAAAAAGGTGTGGAAAAATTTGTTGACCATTTAATGCAAATCTATGATGATAGTAAACGGTCGCAAAACCCATCGTGGCATGCCGGACGCAATATGTTTGAAAACAAACGTGAATATAAAGATAAGGATACTTCGGGTTTTAAGAAAGAGCTGATTGACAAAGGACAAAACAATGAGGTAACCAGGCATATTCTCGGGCACGGAGGAGTTATATTGGCAGGACGGGGAATGGACGATAAATTCGATTTAATACCCGGACGCAGAGGAATCGGAGAATTAGGCGGGTATATTGTATCAGGTATAGCTCAGCTCTCAGATATCTTACAAAAATATTTCGGTAATGATGCTCACAAGAAAGGAGAAGCAGACGTTGAAATATTGGACGATTATGTCGCCAGAGATGTGGCTAACGCATTCACCCGCGCTTATGACGGAAAATATACAAGAGAGCAGCTTAGAAAAAAACTATTGAATTTACTCGGATATTAAGAAGGAATTTTTATGAAGAAAATATTAAAAATTTTCGGCTGGATTTTTTTAGGTTATATAATAGCTGTTACTACGTATGTGTCAGGCGATAAGATTATTGGTACTGAAATATCGCCTAACGGTAAATATAAACTGATTTATTCCGCTACCCGTTACGGCGGGATATTGCCCATGGAATACAGACACTACATAGAAGTAAGAAGAGTTTCTGACAATGAACTTATGTTTTTAGAATTTATTAAGTCCGACGATGTAATAAGCCTAAGCAACGATGCCCGTTGGGACGCAGATACCATTGTTGTACAAGAGGGTTACTGCAAAAATGATAATTCTGACGGACCTTATAAAAGAGTAACAACATTTGGCAAAACCACTTTTTATCTTGTCGACGGATACGCCACTAAATAATTTTTTTTGAGGTTTTTTTTAACAAATGTGGAAAATTGATAATAACAAAAAAGAGGTAGATTATGAAAATCGGTCTTATAATTTCAACAAATGATGCCGAAACGTGTTGGAACGCTTTACGCTACGCGAATTTTGCTCTCAGCCGAAAGGACAAAGTGGAAGTGTTTTTTATGGGTAAAGGGGTTGAATATCAAAAAATTAGCACAGACAAATTCAATACGGTTGAACAGGCGGCAAAGTTAATGCAGGCAGGCGGCATAATTTATGCTTGTGGCAGTTGCATTAAATCCAGAGAGCAGGAAGGGTCAAAAATGTGTCCGATTTCTACTATGAAGGATATGTACGATATTATTCAAAAAAGCGATAAGGTAATTACCTTTTAGTTGCTGGTTTAAAATAAACAATGACGGCAAAGAAAAAATTTTTACATAAGTGTGTAATTATGG
>JAGGZS010000288.1 GCA_021161885.1 bacterium | reverse complement strand
ATTTTTATCCTTTCTTTTAATCCGCATTATAACAAATTTAACACTCTTTTTTATATGATTTTATTTCGCAACACTCCCACATTGGGTTCTAAAGCTAAACTTATTGTGTCAGAAGCTGTTGGGGCGGCAGGTGAACCTGATGTAGTTAAACTTTCTACTGTTAAAACTGTGGTCTGCGATACGGTTTCCGCCCTTAATGTTAAATTAAGTTTACCGTCTGAACCGGGTATAATTTCGTGCTCTGGTGTGCCGGGGTTTGCGTCAGCATTTAATCAAGTGGGAAATCCCCGTCCGTGAGGTCGGGGATGAGAACAGATTTCATATAGTTTTTTTGTAAAAAATTATATGGACAAGCATTGCTTGAATTAATAGATACCACGTCCGTAAGGGCGTGGAGCTTCATTATTGTAAAACCGGGTGCGGTTATTTTAAATTGATTAAACGGCGTGTTTGTGCCTGTTATGGTGTTGCCGTATTGGTCGGTTATGGTTGCGCTTGTTACGTTTATTATTGATGCGCCGTCCGCGATAACAGATGTGGTATCTGCGTTTAAAGATAATCCGTTCGGATAGTTAGGTATAAACTGGATTGTCGGATCGGGTGAACTGTACGCTTCACCGACTTGAGCGTGCACTGTGCCGGACCCCGGACTCGTGCCGGTAACATGAAAAGCAGCGCGGCCGTTTACTGTTTTTATTTGGATTCCCAGAGTAAACTGGTCTTGGTCCGCATCTGTTATATTGCCGTATGTTGTAGAGACTGTTACGAGAGTTCCGTCGAAAACCGGATTACCGCTGCGAGTCAAAATTTGATCGGATATAATTTCAATAGATGTCCCTGCCAAACCGATACCTGCATTTAACCCTAACATAGGGGTACAGTTTAGATTGAATATGCCTGTTGCCGATGTGAATAATGGTGGTTCACCTTCGTCGTCATCTAACCGGTAATGGCTGGATACGATACTCATATTGCCTACTTTATCTACCGCCCTTACCTGAACAGCGTAATACCCATCTTCCTCTATAGGGTCAACAGGGTTGGCGGATAAAGTATCCACTCCGTTAGTGGCGTGGTAATAAGGTATTTCGTAAAGAATATTATATACTGTGCTGTCAACTAAATTTCCTGTTCCCGTGAAAGTAACCTGATTACCGGATATTGATGTAATAGTAACAATATCAATTGTGTCGGATTGATCATCTTGCCATGCTTCGAATTGTTTACCTACTTGCGCGATATCAGCCCCTGTATGGTCAGATAACGGTTTGTCTAAAGTTAAGGTTTGCCCTGATGCCGCAGCTTCGCCTATAACTTTAAAAGGCCTAAGTTGGCTGTAATTTAAATTATTAACTGCCTGGTCGCCTGTACCGAAAGATACCCCGCTTCCGTCTCCGCCGCCCGGCATTAAATCGTATAGGCTGGCTTGAAAATTCGGTAATGTGCTTCTTACACTGTTTTGAGGGGGAACCAAACCGGTTACTGTAGGAGCGGTGTCGTCGACTATTAAAGTGCGTGAATTGTCTACTGTGGTATTGCCGAATTTATCTACTACGGTTATTTTTAGTGTATAAGTTCCTTGAGTTAGGTTTGAAACACTGTTTAAATCTAACTCTCCTTTTGCGTAAGATACAGTTGCGTTTTCTTTAGCGAAAGTACCTGTGTTTGCAGTATTGATTACAGTATCTGTGTTATCGAGTAATTCAATTTTACAAGCTGAAAAATTAAATGTAAACGCGGTCTTGTAAGTTTGGTTAAAGGGAGCATCGTTAATATCGACAATTATGGTTGGAAGGTTAGACAAAGCGACATAAGTATCCCCATTTTTTTCGGCGGATGGCGTTATGGAGACTAATTCTATCCATGGATATGTTACATCCACATAATAACTGTGAGACCGAAAAATGTAATTGCCAATTAGACTTGTTGACGGATCGTAGACCCTTGAATAATTAGCGTATATGCCATTGTTGTCTATTGTCTGGTCAAGTGGATTTAAAATAGTGAAATTTTTGCCGTTGCTTGTAGCCGGTTTTGTGAAATTTTTGTACGGTTCGCCTGAATCCCATTGCCAATTATTGTTGGAATCGATAAATGTGTCGCCGATATCGTAACCTGAAGTATTATTATAGGATGTTCCGTTAATCGGCACGACAACTTTCCATTTTACTGAGTTAGGCCAATTTCCATATCTATAAGCGATCATACTGTTTGAACTTTCTGCTATATAGCCTGATATGGGCTTAATTATTCTCGGGTATGTAGCTGAAAAGTTTGTTAAATCTGTTCCCCAGTCAGTTATGGTAGGGGCAGGAGGTGCGCCGGTTTTGGTATAATAATATGCGTGGTATCCTGTTGTCCTGTTATAAGCTCTGTCTCTTATGTAATACCATTGATCTACTAATTCTTTAGGTTTTGTTACCAGAGCTGTTTCCATCATACCGTTTGCGTCTAACCTTGTATCGAGATCATAAAACCATTTTTCCCCTGTCCAATAATCAATATAATGTCCCATTGCGGAAATATCGGGACCGCCCTGCCAAGGAGATGTTGGAGGCCTGTTTTCTCCTGTTCTCGCGGAAAGAATTTTTATTATCAATTTTGTCGGATTAGTATATATATGCATATTTTTATAATAATCAACCCATCCGTTTCCGTAACCGGTAACTGTTTTTGGTGAGTTGTTGGTGGGTTCACTTATTCCGAGTTCATTGTTGTTTAAAGCGGTTTGGTGGCTTGGATCGTAAATATATAAGGTTCTGACGGAATAATCGAAACCGTAGTCAATATTAAAGTCGTTATCATCGGAAGCAATGTTTCCGGCTTTATCTTGTATGGTAATAGTCATTATATAATAGTGGGCATCTGTGAAAGAACCTGACGTATAGCCGTTTGTCGGTATAAAATCTATTCTGCTGATATTATCGGATGTAGCAGAACCGGGAACTAAAGTTCCCCCTGCGGTTTGGTCGGCGATTTGTCCTGTGGCAGTTGAGAAATCTATGCCGCTGTTCATTAGTGCAGATCCGGTATCGGCTATGTTAGCGTATAATGAATTAAGTTCATTTCTAACCCACCTTGAGTCACCTTGCCATCTGCTTCTGTTATACGCGGTAATGGACGGTGCGGTGGTATCGATTTTTGTGTCAACCGCCGGGTCGGATGCGGCGGATAATCCTGCTGCGTTTTCTGCTTTTGCGGTAAACAGATAAGAACCTTCTCCTAAAATAACGGTTGCTTGAAAAAAACCGTTTGACTGGGCTGTTACTGTTGATGTTGTCGTAATTTGAGAACCGCTATTATAAATGGTAATTATAGAATTTGATTCTGCAAACCCTTCAATTACCAAATTGACTGATGAAGCTCCTTGTTGTCCGGCGTTTGTATAGAGAGTTTCTCCTACGGTTACACTTTTACCGCCGATAGATGAAATGACGGGCGCGTTTGGCGGTGAAGTTTGCGCAAAAACATTTTGTGAAATAAAAATAAGTAATAGAAAAAAACTATAAAGAGAACAGCGTGCGGATAAATAGGGTTTAAAAAACAACATAAAATTCTCCTTTCCAGTAATATCTGAAAATTACGATATTAAAGTATAGAGGTATTGATTTAAATAATATATATTTTTATAATAACATATAAACGGCAGAAATGCGAATTTAATTTTGAATTTTTATATGGTTTGGAATAGTTACTAAAAACTTGAAATTTGGATTGCTGAAAAAGTTGCATAAGTATCTCTTCTTAGCGTCTAATGGGGGAGTGTCAGCGGTGTGGCGGTCTCAAAACGGAATGGCTGAGATTGCCGTGGCTCCTTCAGGATTAATAATACTTGCACTGAATACCGTTATGGACTATAATGGATATATTATTGAAACAGATCAATATGATCTAATTATCAACCTATATAAACTATATAAAAAATTGAGGTTATAGATGAAGTTTTATTTTGATTGCTTAAAATCATTTTCTTTAATAATTGCTATATTGACCGTATTTTCTTTAGATTCAGTTAAAGCCGATTCATCCGGTTTATCTGATAAATCGACAAAAATTCCTCAAGCTCATTTTAAGGAATTAGTATGGGATTTCGGCAAAATTGTTCAGGGTGAAAAAGTATCTCATACGTTCGAGATAAAAAACACAGGTTCTGCGGAACTTATTATAAAAAAAGTTCATTCCAGTTGCGGATGTACCGCAGTAAGCCCCAGCAAAAAAAAGTTATTGCCCGGGGAAACAGCTTATTTGCATACCACATTTAACTCTGCCGGCAGAAAAGATTATCAGTCGAAAAAAGTATACGTTACGACAAATGACCCGAAAACACCTAACACAGCACTTGAAATAAGGGCATTTGTCAATGTGCCGGAAGGACCGAGAATAAAATTATCTACCCCTGTATGGGATTTCGGGTTACAGGATAAAGGCGCAACTCCTGAACTTGATGTAACCGTTAAGAACGAAGGAGTTTCCGATCTGATATTTGAACGGATACATACCAGTGATTTATGTTCAGCCACTTTAATACCAGAGACCCCTATCGTTCCAGAGGGCGAAGCTGTTTTGCATTTGGAACTTATGCCTCTTGCCAAAGCAGGTATTGTTGAATTGTATGTTAACCTTTTGTCAAACGATACTACCCGCCCAAACGTATCGATACGCGTTATAGGTTATGTTAAAGGAAAATTACCGCCTAAATTAGCAATTAGCCCAAGAAAATGGGATTTCGGAATAGTGGAAAAAGAAAATTTTTCACCTAAACAAATTCTAATTTATATGCGCAATATTGGCGGTAAAAATCTTGAAATCAAAGAAATTAAAATGCCGTTCGGATTTGAAATAGGTATTGACCTGCCTTTTACGATCGCGCCTCATCAGGAAACAGCAGTGCCTTTTAAATTGACTCGGGTATCTACTGCGGGTACGATAAAAAAACTTGTGTTTATTTACACTAATGAACCCGGGTTCAGCAATAGACGCATTGATGTTTACGGCTACGTTAAATCTTTGTTAAATATAAATAAAT
>JAGGZS010000174.1 GCA_021161885.1 bacterium | reverse complement strand
TCTTTTTTATATGATTTTATTTCGCAACACTCCCAAATTGCAACAGGCATTGGCCGGCGACGACACGCAGTCCGCGAAAAAAAGCGTTTCCGGTTTAAAAAATAATCTTGCGCAAATTAATATGGAACTACTTAAAGGCAAGGCTCATAAGGCATGGATGGAGCAGATAAAAAAACTGAATGGTTCCATAGATAAAATATCTGCGGCAAAATTAATTAAGGAACAAAGAACACATTTCGCGGTTTTATCTAATCAATTAATTATCACGATAAGAAAATTCCCGCCTTTGCACAAAACAATTTATAAAGCCTCATGCCCTATGGCGTTTAATAACCAAGGGGCAAGCTGGCTTCAGCAGTCAGACGAAATTTTTAATCCGTATTTCGGGCAAATGATGCTTCATTGCGGATCAATTGATGAGGAAATAAATCTGCCTCGCGTATTAGAAGGGGTAGGTAATGAACAATAAAAAAATGCCGGCGCCGATACCCGAACAAAATTCTTTTATAGGCAGATTAATTCATTTTTGCCTGACCAATAAACTGGTTGTTGGGCTTTTTGCAGTTGCTGTTATTTTTGCCGGATTACTGGTTGCCCCGTTTGATTGGAAAATAGGCGGCATACAAAGATATCCGGTTTCTGTTGACGCTATCCCTGATATCGGAGAAAACCAGCAGATTGTGTTTACCAAATGGACGGGAAGGTCGCCGCAGGATGTGGAAGACCAGATAAGTTATCCGTTAACGGTTGCCCTGCTTGGTATTGCGGGAATAAAAACAATCCGCAGTTATTCAATGTTCGGGTTTTCCACTATTTACATAATTTTCAAAGAAAATGTTGACTTTTACTGGTCAAGGACACGTGTGCTTGAAAAAATCAACAGCCTTCCGGCAGGTACCCTGCCCGCATCTGTCCGACCGACATTAGGACCTGACGCCACCGCGTTAGGGCAAATATACTGGTACACTCTTGAAGGGCTCGACCCAGACGGCAACCCCACTGGCGGATGGGATCAGGAAGAACTGCGAACCATTCAGGACTGGTACGCCAGATACTGGATTCTGTCAGCCGACGGCGTGGCGGAAGTCGGCTCAATAGGCGGATACGTGAAAGAATACCAAGTGGATGTGGACCCCGATGCCATGCGCGCTTACGGCGTAACCGTAGATGAAATATACAGGGCGGTTAAAAACGCCAACATCGATGTGGGCGCGAAAAGTATTGAAGTTAACCGGGTGGAATATTTTATAAGAGGTATCGGCTTCATTAAATCTATTGAGGATATAGAAAACAGTGTTATTAAAGTGAACGCCGACGACATACCTGTTCTGGTGAAAAATGTAGCACAGGTTACTCTCGGTCCCGCTGCCCGTCGGGGCGCGCTTGATAAAGGCGGCGCGCCGGTCGTAGGCGGCGTGGTAGTTGCCCGATACGGCGACAACCCGCTTAAAGTAATTTTTAATGTTAAGAAAAAAATAGAAGAAACTAAAGATTCACTGCCCTCAAAAGCAGTAATCAATTTTAAAAAAGTCAACCGCAAACAAGTTATTGATTTTGCCCTGAAACACGGTTTTAACGCCTATAAAGACGGAAAACTCAATCAGGAACAATGGATTGATTATTTAAGAAAAACACAACGTTCAAATTGGGCTGACTGGCTCACTTTAAGCCATGTTGGGGTTGTTCCTTTTTATGACCGCACAGGGTTGATTTATGAAACCTTAGGCACACTGAATGACGCCATATCCCAGCAAATTCTTGTTACTATAATAGTTATACTTATTATGCTTATGCATCTGAGCAGCAGCGCGATTATCTGCTCTATGCTCCCCCTTACAGTATTGCTGTGTTTTATCGGGATGAAATTGTTTAATGTGCAGGCGAATATCGTAGCCTTGTCGGGTATTGCCATTGCTATCGGCACAATTGTGGATATGGGTATTGTCATCTGCGAAAATATACTTAGACACCTAAAGGATGCCGATCCCGATGAAAACCGGCTCAATGTGATACACCGAGCTTCAGCGGAAGTAGGCGGCGCTGTTCTTACTGCCGTACTTACAACAGTCGTGAGTTTCCTGCCTGTTTTCACCATGACAGGCGCTGAAGGCAAACTGTTTAAACCTCTGGCGTACACAAAAACATTTGCCCTGATAGCCTCAATAGTTATCGCGTTAACTATTCTTCCGCCAGCGGCGCACATCTTGTTCTGCGGAAAAATTAAAACTAAACGCCTTAAACAATCTTTATGTATTTTACTTATTTTATGCGGGATATTTTTGTGCTGGAAATTTTCGTTAGCAGGAGGCGCTGTTCTTGTCCTGTTCGGCATATACCGCTTATTTGAACATCGCGCAGGAGAGAGCATAAAACGGATGGCTCCTTATGCCGGCAGTATAATAGTGATTATTCTCGTAGGCATAGTGCTTAGCGTATACTGGGAACCGCTCGGACCTGAAAAGGGATTATTCCGCAACATAGTGTTTGTGGGTGTGCTTATTGGCGGTTTGCTTGGATCGTTTAAGGTGTTCCAGCATTTTTATCCGAAAATTTTAACTTGGGCACTTAACCATAAAGTGTTTTTTCTATCTATCCCTTTGATATTGTTAATGTTAGGGGTAACTATATGGCTTGGGTTTGACAAAACATTCGGGTGGGTTCCCGATAAAATCAAACAAATTCGCCCCATACAGCGTGCTGCCGCTTTATTCCCCGGGCTCGGCAAAGAGTTTATGCCGAGTCTTGACGAGGGATCATTTCTTTTTATGCCTACAACTATGGCGCACGCCTCTATCGGTGAGGCGATAGATATTATCAGCAAACAGGATACAGCGTTGCAGTCTATACCTGAGATAGAATCAGTGGTGGGAAAGTTAGGCAGGGCGGAAACACCGCTTGACCCGGCTCCCATATCCATGATTGAAACGGTTATCAACTATAAACCTGAATTTATAACCGATAAGAACGGGCGGCGTATAAATTTTAAATATATAAACGGAAAATTTGCACGAAACAAAAACGGGCAGCTAATTCCCGACTCTTCCGGTCGGCCGTTCCGGCAGTGGCGTAACCGTATTCGCACACCGAATGACATCTGGGATGAAATCATAAAAGCGGCGAAACTGCCCGGCACAACATCAGCTCCTAAACTTCAGCCTATTGCCGCTCGGATAGTTATGCTCCAAAGCGGTATGCGCGCCCCGATGGGAGTAAAAGTTAAAGGCCCTAATTTAGAGGCAATAGAAACGACAGGTCTTCAGATAGAACAATTTCTGAAAGAGGTGCCGAGCGTTGAAGCGTCGGCTGTAATTGCTGACAGAATCGTAGGCAAACCGTATCTGGGGAGTGTTGCGAAATAAAATCATATAAAAAAGAGTGTTAAATTTGTTATAATGCGGATTAAAAGAAAGGATAAAAAT
>JAGGZS010000072.1 GCA_021161885.1 bacterium | reverse complement strand
TCTTTAGATTTAATATGGTCTAAATTGGCGTATAGAAATTTTTTTGATTCTCCGCTTGAGGGACATTTTACATCAACAATAAAAATTGCTTTTTCAGAATATTTTTTTATTGGCTGAGACCCGTTTGTCTCAATAATAACAGTGAAACCAAGCCCGATTAGCTTGTCTATCAGATAAGATATATTTTTTTGAAGCAACGGTTCGCCGCCCGTTAATTCAACTAAGTTACAATTGTAACCGGATATTTTTTTTATGATTTCATCAGCAGTTAAAACAATAGATTTTTCCGTTGACCGCGCTTCTTTTGTATCGCAATAGGAGCAGTTCAGGTTGCACCCAGCGAAACGCGCCATTACGCATAATAAGCCGGCATAACTTGATTCACCCTGAATAGTTTTGTATATTTCATAAACATTAAATTTCATAATAAAAATATTTTACTAAGATGATTGGGAATTGTCGTTTTTTTGTGGTTTATCAGATATTTTTTTATTTTTTTGAGCCTTTTTTTTGTTTGTATCGGAAGTTTGTTGAGTTGTGTTATCTGGATGTATCGCTTTTTTATTTTGAGTTTGTTCCGGCGCTTGAGCCTTATCTAATTGTTTAGCGGGATTTTTTTTATTATTTTTTTCTGGTTTATGTTTTATTTGGAACTGTTCAAATTCGGATTCAAGACTTTTCCCTTTAGGGTAAATAAAATTGAATAACGACTGTGCTTTGCGTTCATCAAGTTTTTTCAATTCACGATATTCTTCTATGGCGAGATATTTTTCGCCTTTATTTAGGTAAAGAAGTCCAAGAGAATACCTTGTGTGCACATCGCCCGGAGCCATAAATTTTACTTTTTCAAAAGTAGCTATGGCGTTATCAAATTCGTCGCAGTAATAATAAGCCCAGCCCAATTCACGAATTACGTCATAATCGTCAGGATTAAATTCAACTAATTTAATATAAATATTTTTTAATTTTTGGTATTGGTTGATTTTCTTGTATAATTCTGCCATAGCAAGATAAGTTTCCTCGTTGTCCGGCTCGATTTTCAAGGCTTCTTGATACCAATTTTCCGCGGTTTTAAAATCTTCCAGCAAAATATAGTTATTGCCTAATTCAAAACAAAGTTCGCCTGATTTTTCACCGCCTGCTACATAGAACTCAATTTTTTTGATGTTTTTTAAAATATTTTTTCGCAAGTACCATTTTTTAAGGAAAAAATATGCTGATACGGCTATAAAAAGGAGTAGAGCAGAACCTCCGCCTAATATTAGGAGTTCTTTTTTGTACATATAAAAAAATACGTCCACGTTATATCCTTATAGAAAAATTGTAACTGCTTTTGCGTTTAATAAAAACATATTATAGAAATTTAACAAAACTTCAAGGTTTTCTTTATATAATTACGGTAGAAAAATAAGAATGGTTTACTTTAAAGAGTTGGTATTTTGAAAATCTGTTTTTGTTGAAGGAATGGTTTGCTGGTATTTTATTTCAATATCACGGTGTCCTATTTCATATATTTCCCAGAAATTTTCAATATCCTGCGCAGTAAGTTCGGTTTTAAAAGCTGTTGTTTTTTTAGGCTGAAAAGATATTTTTTCGTTTTCTGTCAACATATAAATATTGTTAACTTCATTTTGTCCGTTTATCGCCCCTGTATTTTTATGGACTACCTCAACCTTGCCTCTCAATACGGATACTTTAACATTGCCGCCTTTTGATTTTGGTGAAGCCTCAACCAAAAAACAGGTTCCTTTAACGCTAATATCAGCAAGAGCGGTTATAACTTTAATATTTGATGGATTGTTGCGTTTTTCTACATCGGCAAGTACACCGCCGCGTTTTAGTCGGCAAATAACAGTAATACGGTTTTGCGTGTCTGTAAGTTCTTCAATAGAAAGTACGGTATTTTCTTTTAAAGTGAATCTAAAGGCTTTTTTAAGTTCTATATCAATTTTGGAATGAGGCCCTGTAGCTATTGTCTGGCCTTTGATTATTTTATCGTTGACCAAAGCTAAACGCGGCGATGTAGTTTCACCAGCTATAAAAACAATTCCTTTCAAATATGTTATTAATGGATTATATTTAATTTGCTCATTTTGAGGTTTTAGTAAAAACCGTGTTCCTATAAATAATAAAAGCAACGCGGCGACAGATGTTGAAATCTTGAAAAAAGGTTTTTTAAATAAAGGTATGATTTTTTTCTTTTCGTTATTGCCTGAAGAAATTCTTTTTAGTTTCTCCTGAAAAGAATCCATATATTCATTTGAAGGCTCTACCTCGGAAATTTGTTCCATCTTATTTCGAATGGCGCAGTAATATTTCAATTCATTTTTACATTTTTTACAATTTTGGATATGCGCGGTTATCATATCGCGTGTTTTATCATCACACTCATTATCGAAATAATATGAAAGTTCTTTTTTAGTGAAAGCACACTTCATGATAACCATTCTTCTATCATTTAGTTAGGTACAATATTAGTTTTTTCATATATTAATAACACAAAAAGAATAGAAAAATTACAAAATTTCTTCTTTTTTCAATAGAACAATAAAAAAAT
>JAGGZS010000111.1 GCA_021161885.1 bacterium | reverse complement strand
GGTTTTGAAGAATTAACTTTATCATGCGTACCGCAAAATTTTTTCCCGCCTTCTAATCTTTATATTATTGCATTAATCCGCGATACAAAATTAAAATCATTATTTTTTGTTGCTTTATATCAAAAACGCGCGCCTCCGTTTATAAATTTTAATTAAATACCTAAATCAAAATTTATAAATTTTATTAAGAAGACCTTTAAGGATTAATCACAATGAAAAAAATGATTGTATTTCCCGCCTTGTTTATTTATCTATTTTTTGGCTCATTATGTGTGTATGCTGAAAACAACAAAGCTGAAATAGCTCAATTAAGAAAAGAAATGAATGAGCTTAAAAATGAGTTTAAAACAATGAAAGATTATTATGAGCGGAAGATAACCGATTTAGAACTAAAAGTATATGAGAACGATCTGAACGCTTTACCTGAAAAAAATTATTATACTTCATCAGCAGAGAGTAAACCGACCAGTTATTCTTTTAACCAGTCTATTCTTAATCCTAATATATCAGCGGTAGCGGATATCAAACAGAGATTTAACGATGATAAAGGTGATGAGAACAGAAGCAAACTTACTGTTGGAGAAGTTGAACTTAATGTCGCCGGAATGGTTTATCCTGATGTTAAAGGAAACTTAACCGCATCCATTGAAACCGAGTACAGCGGTGAATCAGATACCTCAACCGATCTTGACCTTGAGGAAGGATATATCCATTTTTTAAGTTTGCCGTTTAATACACAGCTTATTATCGGAAGAAAACTTATTGATTTCGGACTGCTGAACCCCGTTCATACTCACGAATGGGCGTTTCCCGATATGCCGTTAGTCTTAGGAAACTTATTCGGACATCATCCATGGAATGACGACGGAATTCAAGGCAGTATTATTATACCTAATCCATGGGATATTTACTGGGTCGCTAAATTCGGTGTGTGGAACGGACGTGAACTGCATCATCATGATGATGTTCTTGCTGCCTCTGCAAGTACATACAATCTTCAAAACAGCGTAGTTAATTGGGGTGATATGGTATATACCACACGAACCAACATTAACATTCCTTTGGGCGATAACTCTGATATGTCAATAGGATACAGCAGCGCATGGGATGAACGGCCCAATACTGTGCTCCACGATTTTGATTTTACCCTAAGATATTGGTGGCCGTTATCATATCATCGGATAAAATGGCAAAACGAATATATTATCGCTAAAATACAAAATCCTAAAATTGAACCGCAGGGTTTCTATTCGTTATTAGAATACACCGTCAATAAAAATTGGACTGTTGGAACAAGATGGGACTACACACAGTATAATGAGAACGACAAATTTAACCAATGGGCTAACTCTTATTTCTTAACTTACTATTTTAATCATGGTCTATATGCCAGAGTAATGTACCGGTATAAAGATTTTGCCGATTTTCCCGATATGCATCAGGAATGCGACAATACATTATGGTTTCAAGTAGTTTGGGGATTAGGGCCTCATGTCCATCCGGTTCAGGAATAATAAATATTTAATAACCAATACGATAATAAACGGAGAAATAAAATGCGGAAATTCCTAAATAAAATTTTTATTGTTTCAGTCTTGTTTTTTTTATTAAACAGTAACGCTCAAGCTAAACCTAATGTTGTCGCGTCAACAGCGGATATGGCATCTATAGCTAAATATATCGCCGGTGATTTGATAAATATAAAATCTATTTTTTACGGTCAAATGGATATTCATTTTTTTCAGGCGCGACCCCGCCATATTTTGTGGTTATCAAAAGCAGATTTATTTATAGCCGCGGGGCTGGGAGGCGACGGCTGGATTTATCCGCTGTTAACATCCTGCAGAAACCCAAAAATTCAACCGGGGAAAACAGGGTTTGTCGACCCGTCATCAGGCGTTAAAGCATTAGATATACCGACTGGCAGAATTGACGGGTCCATGGGGCATGTCCATCCTTATGGCAACCCGCATTACTGGTTTACGGAAAAAAATCTGATAATTTCAGCCAATAATATAACCGCCGGCTTGATAAATATCATGCCTGATAAAAAAAATATTTTGCTTAAAAATAAAGAAAAATTTGTTTTGCGGGGAAAAAATCTGTTTGCCGGATTAAGAACAAAAATGAAACCGTTTAAGGGTAGCAGGATAATTCAGTACCATGAGTCATGGAATTATTTTTGCTCTGAATTTGGATTCGATATCGTCGGCTCCATAGAACCTAAACCGGGAATTTCGCCTACCCCGGGGCATATAGCGGAACTTAAAAAGATTATTACTAACGACAATGTAAATTTAATTATTGCTGAACCTTATTATCCTAAAAAACCAATCGATAAGTTAACCGGAGGCAGTAAAGTAAACGTGGTGCGTATAGCACTTTACCTAAAAAAGAACGGCGATATATTAAAGCATATTTCTAATCAGGCAGATCAAATTATAAAGGGGTTGAATAAAAAAAAATGAGCAAGTTGCCTTATATATCCTTTGATAAAGTAAATGTTTTTTATGGAGATTTACAAGTCCTTAACGATGTAAGTTTTTCTATAAATAAAGGCGATAAAATAGCTGTTATCGGTCCTAACGGATCAGGTAAAACTACTCTTGTGAAAACGATTATGGGGTACCATAAGGATTTTTCAGGATGCCTTCGTGTAAATCTGAAAATAAAATTCGGTTATGCGCCCCAGAGGGGACATACCGATATTTTAGTCCCATTGAGCGTTTATGAATATTTGATTTTAAATATAAATAAAAACGATAATATCGGGCAGAAACATAAGTTAATTGATATATGGGGAGATAAATTAGAGATTAAACAATTTTTTGATTTGCCGTTCAGGAATTTATCCGGCGGACAGAAACAACGAGCTATTTTGTTAAGAGCTATTTCCGGATTGCCCGATTGCCTGATTTTAGATGAGCCGACAGACAACCTCGATATCGCTGCGCAGAAAAAAGTTTTTTCCATAATAAACGAGTTTTGCGCTAAAGAAAAAGTTACATTAATTTTGATAACTCATTCTTTAGCAAACGTGCTTAATAATGCCGACAGGCTGATTGTTTTTCATCAGACAAAAACAAAAGAAATTTTATTGGACGATTTAACTAACCTCGAGCAGACTCTGAGAAAAATATTTAATACGGATTTAGCTTTGCACAAGATTAATACAAAAATAGTTGTTTTGTAAAAGATAATAGGATATTTCGTTATGGATCAAATTAGTTTATTTTTACCGTCTATTTTGGGAGCGGTTATTTTATCTGTCATGATGAGTTTACTCGGCTTGTTTGTTGTATGGCGGCGCATGACTTTTTTGTCGCTTACGTTAGCACAGCTGGCAAGTCTGGGTACGCTTATAGGGTATTGTGTAAATGCCAGCCCGTTGGTATCGTCGATAATGACTACTTTGCTGGGGGTTGTTGTAGTAAAGAAACGCTTTACTGAGCAAATTCTGCATAAAGATAATATCAATGCTTTTTTATATATTTTCTCAGGGTCGCTGATAGTTATAATGCTTGTTATGTATCCGTCAATAGACTGGGGACCGGACAAAATATTCGGCGGGAATTTGCTTTATTTGATGAATTCCGATTTAAAAATAATAGTGCCTGTAGCCTTATTTTTTTTATTGTTTCTTAAATTTAACCGAAAAAACTGGGTCGCTTTAACGGTGAATGAGCAGGAGAATTTTTTTGTTGATGTATGGCAGGACCGGTTATTCTTTTTAATAACCGCTTTGCTTATTGCTTTAACGTCAAGATGGGCGGGGCTGATGTTTTGTTTCGGCTCGATTCTTTTTCCTGCGTTATTTGTTAATATACTCAATGTCAGGGTTAAAACGGCTTTTATGCTGGTTGTTATATATTCTTTTGTATGCGCAGGTTTGGGTATATTTTTAGCGCTTAGGCTTAATCTTCCTTTAGGTGCGAGTATAGTTATATGTATGGGATTTGCAGTGATAATAGAAAAAATTATTAAATCGATTTTTTGTTTGACTTTTTTCCGGAAAAAATAATTTGTCGTTGTGAACAGAGTGAAAAATCTATGTTTTTCATAGGTTTACCACAGGTCTTTCCAAGTTTACTTTATTTCTATATGCCCATTCATCCATTGTTTTACCAGTAAACTCAGGACCATTATCAACCGTGATCGTAACAGGCAACCTTCTCATAGATGCCAACCTATCTGATAGTCTGGAAACCGTTTTCCCGTTCATTGATGTATCAACTTCTATTGCAATACATTCTCTGGTATAATCATCTACTATTGTGAACATCGAAATCTACGGGCATTTATCAGTTTTAGAATATGTTCAGTTGCTTTTCTCTTTGATTCGGGCGTTAAAAGTTTTTTGAGTTTAAATCCCGTAACACCTGATCATCTAATGTTAAATCAGCAACAATACGTTTTAAACAGCCGTTCTCTTCTTCAAGGACTTTTCGATTTAAGCGCTTCGTTTATGCTTAGACCGCCATATTTTGCTTTCTAATTGTAAAATGTTGAATCGCTAAAACCGTATTTTCGACATATTTCAGATACCGTTAACGCCTCGGTCACATTTGGTGGAGGCGGCGGGACTCGAACCCGCGTCCTGAAATATTCGTATTATAATATGCTACATGCTTAGTCGCTTTAAAGTGTCACCCGGTATAACTAAAACGACAAAATTATAACGGGTTAGTTCTTCCTAAAACCTTCATTGATATTACAAAGAACGTTTAATATCAACTAACCTGCTGCTGGTCGCTGAACACCTTAACAGGTGTCGGGTGCTCAACGTGGCTATATTACATAGCCGCTGCTAACGCCATAGACGAAACAGAAGCAAATGGAATGACGTTAGTCGGTACATCCACTCTGTAAGCGTCTAATGAAATAATGTTATTTTTTGCGTTTATTTTTGTATCAGGTTTTTTAGGAGGCCTCCTGATAACCTCCGCATGCAATTATAACTCTCCTACCC
>JAGGZS010000217.1 GCA_021161885.1 bacterium | reverse complement strand
AAATTAAACCTTAAATTAAAAGTTTAAATCTTTTTTCTCAATCCAACTCATCATATTGCGTAATTTTTTGCCTACTTTTTCAATAAGGCTTTCACTTTGCTGATTGCGCAATGCGTTAAAAACCGGTCTGTTTACCTGATTTTCGAGTAACCATTCACGGGCGAATTCACCTGATTGTATCTCCCGTAAAATTTCCTCCATTTCCCATCTTGTTTCATCAGTGATTATTCTTGGTCCGCGAGTCAAGTCGCCGTATTCAGCCGTATCACTGATTGAATACCTCATTCCTGAAATTCCTTTTTCATACATAAGGTCCACAATAAGTTTTAATTCATGCAGACATTCAAAATAAGCTATTTCAGGTTGGTAACCTGCATTAACAAGAGTTTCAAACCCGGCTCTTACAAGTTCTGTTGTGCCTCCGCACAATACTACTTGCTCGCCAAAAAGGTCGGTTTCCGTTTCTTCAGGAAACGTTGTTTCGATAACTCCGGCGCGTGTGCCGCCAATAGCTCTTGCGTAAGCCATTGCGACTTTAAATGTATCGCCTGAAGGGTCCTGATTAACCGCTATCAAACAAGGTACGCCGTTACCTTCGGTATATGTTCTTCTGACAAGATGTCCGGGTCCTTTTGGAGCGACCATAAATACATTGATTGTATCCGGCGGTACAATCTGTCCGAAATGAATATTAAAGCCATGCGCGAAAGCAAGGTAACTGCCGTCTTTCAAGTTATCTGCTATAGAATCGGCATATATTTTTGCCTGAAGCTGATCGGGAAGCAGTATCATTATCACATCGGCTTGTTTAGTAGCTTCAGATGCCGACACAGGGTTAAAACCGTCTTTTTTAGCGATCTCATAATTTTTAGTGCCTGGTAATTCAGATACTATCACTTTTATTCCGCTGTCTCTTAAATTAGATGCGTGAGCGTGCCCTTGGCTTCCATATCCTAAAACAGCTACAGTTTTATCTTTTAAAAAATTTAAATCCGCGTCTTTGTCATAATACATTTTTGCCATGATAAACTCCTTTTATTGTTTTTATCATTTTATTAATTACAATTATTTCATCACTGTTTTTTTACATAAAGCTGCTTTGCCGGTTCTGGCGACTTCCTTGATGCCGTATGGAGTTAATAGACTAATTAATGATTCTATTTTTTCCGTTTCGCCGGTAGCCTCGATTATCATTGATTTTTCGGATACGTCTCTTATTTTGCCTTCAAAAATATCCACTATTTGAAGAATCTCCGACCGATTTTTAGCGCTTGCGTAAACTTTTACAAGGACAAGTTCAGTGCCTACATATGAACCGGCAGGAAAATCTTGGACCTTAATAATATCAATTAATTTGTTAAGTTGTTTATTAACTTGTTCAAGAACAGAATCGTCTCCGGTAACGACAATAGTCATTCGAGATATTTCAGGGTCATGAGTAATCCCGACGGTAAGGCTGTCTATATTAAACCCGCGGCCGCTGAATAAACCGGCTATACGGGATAAAACACCCGATTTATTCTCCACTAAAACAGAGAGAGTATGCTTCATTTTTATATCTCCTTATTCAAATAACTTTTTAAGTTATATTAATATATTTACGAAATACCGCTTAACATTTGTTTCAGGGAGGCCCCAGCAGGCACCATTGGATAAACATTTTCTTCCTGCGCTACGATAAAATCCATCATCACAGGTCGTTTTATTTTTATGGCTTCCTGAAGAGCCGGAACAACATCTTCTTTCTTAGTTATTCTCATTCCCACGGCCGAATACGCCTCAGCTACCTTAACAAAATCAGGAATTTCAGAAGGACAATACGAACCCGGAGTACTGCAGTCCTGTTTACATGACGCGTTACGATGCAGACATGTGCCCGCGTATCTGCCGGAATAAAACAATTCCTGCCACTGACGCACCATACCGAGATAACCATTATTTAATATGGCTACATTGACAGGCAGTTTATAGTTTACAGCGGTAGCCAGCTCCTGAATATTCATTTGGATACTGCCGTCGCCTGCGATATTAAAAACGGTCTTATCAGGATATGCTACTTGAGCGCCGATAGCGGCAGGGAACCCGTATCCCATAGTGCCTAATCCGCCTGAAGAGAGAAACTGCCGTGAATGCTCGAATTTAAAAAACTGCGCCGTCCACATCTGATGCTGTCCCACCTCAGTGGCAATGATAGCGTCGCCGCCTGTAACCTCATATATTTTCTCGATAACGAATTGGGGTTTTATGATATTCATAGTATCTTTATAATATAACGGATACTCTGTTTTCCATTTCGTGATTGTCTCAATCCATTCTTTTGTATCGCCGGGTTCAACTATCTTATTAAGTTTAGTAAGAATATTTTTAGCGTCTCCGACAACAGGAATATGAACATTAACATTTTTACTGATAGCCGACGGATCGATATCAATATGAATAATTTTAGCATGGGGCGCAAATGTATCAAGTGTACCAGTTACGCGGTCATCAAACCTTGCGCCGATAGATATAAGCAGGTCTGTTTCCATAACAGCGTAATTAGCGTACTGCGTGCCGTGCATACCCAGCATATGCAAAGTCAACGGATGATTTTCAGGAAAACATCCCAACCCCAAAAAAGTAGTTGTAACAGGTATTTTTGTTTTTTCAACTAATTTCAGCAACTCATCATGGCAATCGGATATAACAGCGCCGCCTCCGGCATATATAACAGGTCTTTTTGCCTTTTTTATTGCTTTGGCGACTTTTTCTATCTGTTTAATATGACCTTCGTAAGTGGGCGCGTAACTCCTTATTTTAACAGAATCGGGATACTCAACATCAGTTGAACTTTTCTGGATATCTTTCGGCAAATCGATAAGAACCGGACCAGGCCTGCCTGAATTAGCTATATAAAAGGCTTCCTTCAGAACAATGGGCAGTTCATCAACATTTTTGACCAGATAATTATGTTTAGTGATCGGACGAGTTATTCCGGTTATGTCAGCTTCCTGAAAAGCATCGTTACCTATCATAGATGAAGGAACCTGACCGCATATAGCTACCATAGGGACAGAATCCATATAAGCTGTTGCCAATCCGGTAACTAGATTGGTTGCGCCCGGACCTGAAGTCGCGAGGCAGACTCCTGTTTTGCCCGTAGCGCGAGCGTATCCGTCTGCCGCATGAGCGGCGCCCTGTTCATGGCGAACCAGATAAAAATTAATGTCCGCATCATATAAAAGGTCAAAAATATCAATAACGGCTCCGCCCGGATAACCGAACACCGCACCGACTTTTTCTTTTTCGAAAGCATCAATAATTATTTCAGCACCAGTTTTAGACATATTAAAACCCCTTTCAATAAAAAAGGTAATATTTTTTATTTAATTTTTGTTTTATAAACTATTTTGTAAAAACCGCGCCTTTCGCGGCTGATGAAACCAGTTTCGCGTATCTTGCGAGGTATCCATGATTAATTTTAGGAGTCGGAGGAGTCCATTTTTGTTTACGTTCAGCAAGAACTTTCTCATCAACAAGCAGTTCAAGTTTACGTTTATTAAGGTCAATCAAAATTTCGTCTCCGTCCTCAACAATGGCAATAGTGCCGCCTTCCATAGCTTCAGGCGATATATGACCTATACATGGACCTCTTGTGCCGCCTGAGAACCGTCCGTCGGTAATCAGCGCAACGGAATCGCCAAGTCCCATGCCTACAATACTTGCGGTAGGCGAGAGCATTTCACGCATGCCGGGCCCACCCTTAGGTCCCTCATATCTTATGACAACAACCGAATCCGGCTGAATATCTGCGTTTAAAATAACTTTCATTGCCTCTTCTTCCGAATTAAAAACTCGTGCTTTACCTTTAAAAACCCGCATTTTTTCGTTGACTGCACTTTGTTTTATGACGCATTTATCAGGAGCAAGATTGCCTGTTAAAACAGCTATACCGCCTAATTTATGGAATGGATTATTTATTGTCCTTATAACTTCATCGTTATAAACAACCGCTTCATCGGCTATCTGTCCTATTGTTTTTCCGTTTAATGTCATACAATCTGTATTAATCAAAGATTTTAATTGTTTTAATGAAGCCGGAACTCCGCCTGCCCAGTAAAAATCTTCCATAAAATATTCGCCTCCGGGACGGATATTGGTTATATGAGGTGTTTTTCTGCTTATTTTATCAAACAGTTCAAGAGGCAAATCTATACCGGCTTCGTATGCTATCGCCGGTATATGCAAAGCGGTGTTTGTTGAACCGCCTAAAGCCATATCCATAGCGATGGCGTTTTCAAACGCTTTCATTGTAAGAATATCTCTTGGTAAAATATTTTCTCTGACAAGGTCAACTACCCTGATTCCGCTTTGATGGGCGATACGAACTTTTTCGGACACAACAGCAAGGCATGCCCCGCAACCCGGCAATGATAATCCTAAAGTTTCGGTTACGCATGCCATGGTATTAGCCGTGTATAATCCTTGGCACGAGCCGGCTCCCGGGCAAGTGCGTTCTTCAAGAGAGCTAAGTTCGCCTTCGGTTAAGTTACCTGCTTCGCACTGAGCCATCGCTTCAAAAGTATCGCGCACTAAGGATAATTTTTTATTATTAAACCTGCCCGACATCATAGGTCCCGCGGTAACAACTATACCCGGGATATTCAGTCTGCCGAGCGCCATAATCATACCCGGAGTAATTTTATCACAATTTGTAAGCAGAACGATACCGTCGAGGGAATGAGCGGAAACAACTGCTTCAATCATATCGGCTATAAGTTCGCGAGAAGCAAGGGAATAATGCATCCCTGAGTGCCCCATGGCGATACCATCGCATATCCCCGGAACAGAAAATTTAAACGATGTTCCGCCGCCGGCATATATACCGTTTTCAATAGCTCTTTCAAGGGGCTGCATAAAAATATGACCGGGGATAAGATCGTTTTGGCTTGAAACCAAACCTATCATAGGTTTGTTAAAATCTATTTTACCCTTACCTGCAGCATACAAAAGAGCGCGATGCGGCGCTCGTTCTATTCCTTTGGTTATCTTATCGCTTCTAATTGTTCACCCCTCCTATATAAAAAATTAATAATCTTCAAAAAATATTTTAACAGCATAAACAATACTATATATTTTTT
>JAGGZS010000326.1 GCA_021161885.1 bacterium | reverse complement strand
GTTTTAATGAGTGTTATGAGCTTTTTAACTTTAGTTAATGTTAATCGGATATTTTTATAGGAAAACTTAATATCTCTGAAAGTTTTAAAATTTTCTATGTATAAATTTGTATCTTCAAGCCCCCACAAAGTAAAAGGCAACCCTGAACCTTCTATGATAGATAAACTCTCCGCGCCTGTAAGAATACCTTTTTTTATAAATTGATCGCATACGGATTGTTTAACATTTTTATCGGGTATAATCGAGAAAATGTCTGTCTTGATTATACCGGCCGCGCCTTCAAGGGTAACGAGAGATGTTGTGCGGTCGGTTATTAATTGTTTTAAAATAAGGCTTATATTTTTTTGTACCTTATAATTGCAGTGGATATCTTTGATATGAATAATGAATTTGTGATTATTACTTGAACTTGGAGTATAGGTTTTTGAGATGCTCGCTAACGATTTGGATATATGAAGGCTGCCGCTGTTATCGTTTGAACCGCAATATGCCGAAGGCATTGTAGTATTAAAATAAAAAATTGTTATAACTAACCATGTGTAAAGTTTTGTAAATCGTTTCATTTTTATTCTTTTTATCCTTTCTATCTTTAAAAAATATAACTTTATATTAATAACTGTATTGTATAAAGTTTGTATAAAAAACAACTGCTAATATTAGGACGAATAGTATAACAAAAAAAAGAAATAAAATGAACATGAAAAAATTAAAACAACGGTAAAATAATTGACAATTTAGAGAAAAATATCATATAAGGGTAAATGTTGAGAAAAATAAAAATTTGATACAAAAGATTATTTGATGGATAATATAAAAATTTTAAAAAAAGAAATTGCCGTTTTACAAAAAAAATGCGCAAGTAAGCAGGATAAGATAGATAATTTAAAAGAGCTCATACGCATCGGCGGCAGCATAACCTCCGCAAGCCTTAATATAGAAAAACTTCTTAATACAATTATGCGTACCGCGGAAAAAGTTATGCATTCCCAAACAAGTTCTTTAATGCTGATAGACGAACAAACCGATGAGCTTGTCTTTGAAGTGGCGCGTGGTAAATCAGGTAAAAAAATCAAGGAGAAGTTCAGGCTTAAGTTAGGGCAGGGTATTGCCGGTTGGGTTGCTTTGCACGGAAAACCACTTGTCGTGCCTGATGTATCCAAAGACCCCCGTTTTTTTTCCAAACCAGATAAAGACAGCGGGTTTGCGACCAGCTCAATAATATGTGTTCCCCTTAAAGCGCAGAACAAGACAATAGGCGTTTTGCAGGCTTTGAACCCGTTGAATAAAAAATCGTTTTCTAATCGTGATTTACCTATTTTTAAAGCGTTTGCCAATCTGTCCGCCATAGCGATAGAGAATGCTAAGGTGCATACTTATCGTATGGAGCAGACACGTTTGAGGAACGAACTTGAAATCGCCCAACGCATACAGCAGAATATTTTACCGCATACAAATCCTGTTTTTAAAGATATACATTGCTGCGCTAAGAATCTGCCTGCCCTTTCCGTGGGGGGCGATTTGTTTGATTTTATTATGCTGAAAAATAATCATCTCGCTGTAGTGATCGGCGATGTCTCGGGTAAGGGCATACCAGCGGCATTATTTATGGTAACTATGATTAGCAACCTTAGATTTCACGCTCAGGCTTCATTTGAACCGGCTGAAATTTTAAATGAGGTTAATAAAACTCTTTGTAAAGAAAGCACAATGGGAATGTTTGTTACCACGGTGCTTTTGATGTTTGATATGAATAATTATACTTTAAAATACGCAAATGCCGGACATATCCCGCCTGTAAAAATAAACAAGCCGAAAAATGTATTAAGGCATTTAAGTAAAGCATCAACTCCTCCGTTAGGAATAATGCCTGATCTGAATTTTTTTCAGGAAACAGTTAAACTTGAAAAGGGAGATATATTTCTTTTGTATACTGACGGCATAACCGAGGCGAGAAAAATCAATCATACGGAGTTCGGTGAAAACAGGCTCTTTAATACTCTCAAACATACCGATGGAACCCCTAAGGATGTTGTTGAAAAAGTATTTAAATCAGTTAAAGAATTTTCTAAAAAAGCTAACCAGCATGATGATATTACGCTTGTAGCGGCAGGGTATTTATAATGGCACGATGTTGTAATTCAGACACTATTCAATTATGTATTTCAAGTAATCCGAAATATCTGAAATTGGTTCGCTCTGTTATTTTGCAGTCGGCTTTAATTGTCGGGTTCAGCGAAAAAGACAGCAGAGATGTTACTCTGGCGGTTGATGAAGCCATAACTAATATTATAAAACACAGTTATATGTCCTCATATGATAAAAAAATAAAAATTAATGTGAATTTTAGAGATGAATATTTAGAACTTGTACTTCGTGATTATGGTAAAAAAGCCGATCCGAAAACTATAAAATCCAGAGACCTTAAAGACGTAAAACCGGGCGGATTGGGAGTTTTTTTTATAAAAAAAATTATGGATAACGTATGTTACGATATGAGCCCTAAACATGGAACAAAATTAATTTTAAAAAAATATTTTTATAAAAAAAATTGTATGGACAACAAGGAGGGGTAATGCAACTGCACATAAACAAACACGATGATATAGTTGTTATTGAAATAGAAGGAGAAGTCGACCTTTATCATTCCCCTTCTTTAAGGAAAGAACTCGCCAGCCAAATTAATCACGGCGAAAAAAAGGTGCTGCTTGATTTTGAGAAAGTAAAATATATCGACAGCTCAGGGTTGGCTACTTTAATAGAAGGTCTGCAGAAGATGAATAAATCTAAAGGCAAATTTGTCTTGTGCGGATTAAACAGTTCCATATATGATATTTTTGAAGTTGCCAGGCTTGACGGTGTTTTTATCGTAAAAAACACACAAAAGGATGGATTGGATGCTCTCAAATAATAAGGGCGGTTCAGGATTAATTTCGTTCATTATAAATTCAATAAAAATGTCGTTATGCCATATATATAGTTTTTTTTACCTGTTGGCTGTAGTAATACGGCTGTTCTTAACAGGGCTTATAAAACCAGGTAAAGTTTTCAAACGCAAGCAGATATTTGACCAGATGTATCATATGGGGATTCAATCCATTCCTATTGTACTGATAACATCGTTGTTTCTCGGTATGACTTTGGCTATGCTTTCTATGTATGCCCTGTCTGATTTCGGGGCGGAATTGTGGGTCGCGGGGTTAGTCGGAGTCGGTTTCACCCGTGAACTCGGTCCATTGATTACCGCAATTGTTATTTCCGGCAGGGTTGGAGCCGCCATATCCGCTGAATTAGGCACAATGCAGGTATCTGAGGAAATCGATTCGTTAACAACTATGGGAATAAACCCTTTAAGGTATCTTGTGCTCCCCAGATTTTTGGGGCTATTGATTATGTTGCCGTGCCTTACTGTTATATCCGATTATTTTGGCATTTTAGGCGGATATCTTATATGCGCTATGAAAATGGATATGTCATGGGCATACTATAAAGAACTTACAATTATCGCGCTTAGCCTGAAAGATGTCATAACCGGGCTTGTGAAGAGCTTGTCTTTCGCGGTTGTCATTTCTATGATAGGATGTTATCAGGGGCTTATTGTATCAGGCGGCGCTGAAGGCGTTGGTAAAGGCACAACAAAATCGGTGGTTAATTCTTTGATTTTTGTGATAGTTATGGATAGTTTTTTTACAGCTTTGTTTTCTTATGTCATTGTTTAAAAATAACCGGAAAATTATAAAAAATGATAAAAATTGTTGATCTGGTAAAATCGTTTGACGGACGCAGGGTGCTTGATAAAGTCAACCTTAAAATCAAGCAGGGGGAAACTATGGTTATCATGGGCGGCAGCGGTTGCGGGAAAAGCACTTTGCTTAGACATCTTATTGGTCTTGAGACTCCTGATTCAGGACATGTTTTTATTAAAGGCATAGATATAACAAAAAAAAATGAAAATGAACTTATAGAAATAAGAAAAAAATACGGTATGTTGTTTCAGAGCGGAGCGCTTCTTAATTCTTTGACTGTGGGCGAAAATGTGGCTTTACCGCTTACAGAGCATACAACACTTGACCCTAAAATTATAAATATTATTATCAAAATGAAACTTGAACTTGTGGGCTTGAGCGGATTTGAAAACCTTATGCCTTCGCAGTTGAGCGGAGGAATGAAAAAAAGGGTTGGGCTCGCCAGAGCTATCGCTATGGACCCTGAAATAGTTTTTTACGACGAACCGGGCGCCGGACTTGACCCTATAACCGCCGCTGTGATAGATAAACTGATAATGGATTTAAGCAGTAAACTCGGTATGACTTCAATAGTGGTAACCCATGAAATGAACAGTGCCTTTAGAATAGCCGACAGAATGGCTGTTTTATATAACGGTAAAGTTGTGCAGATCGGTACGCCCGACCAAATAAAAAAATCCGAACACCCTTATGTGAAACAATTTGTCAGCGGCGCGCCGGACGGTCCTGAACCTCTAAAAAGGGAAAAAGGCGATTACCTTAAACGTCTTATGGGAACCTATGAATAATAATAACTAAAAATAAGGAGAAAACGATAAGTGTCGAATTTTTTTCGCAGAGAGGTTTTGCCCGGATTGTTTATAGTCATAGCGGTAATATTGCTCGTAATATTAATTTTTACCATAAAACCGCCTGGTATGATGAATAAAACCTATGATTTACGAGTCCGGTTTGATACTATAGCGGGGTTACGGGAAAACGCTCCGGTTTGGTTTGCCGGGGTAGAGAAGTACCAAGGCAGGGATGTTGGTAAAGTGAAACAGATAAAAATAATCAGTGTCCCGGATAACGAAAGCGAAGGCAATAAGGTTCAAATAGAGGTATTGCTTGCTGTTAATCGGCAGATACCTTTAAAGGTCGGGCTGCAGTTCCGCATAGCCACAAAAGGTCTTGCGGGTTATCCGCATGTGGAAATTATACCCGGACGCCCGGACGCGCCGGATATTGACCGGTCAGGCATTATCAACGGCAATAGGCCGCCTGACGATATGTTTACAACTATGCAGGAATTAACCGATATTGTAAAAGCTATGAAACTCGACGTGCTGGGACCTAAAATACACAGGACAGTAGAGAAAATAGGAGATTTATCTGAAAATCTTAATTATACGGTTCAAGATGTAAGGCATATAGTCGCTAACTTAAAAGAAGAAAAAAATGTTGAAAAAATGATGGCGAATTTAAAACAGGTAACCGCGAAAGCAAATATTACCGTAGATGAACTAAACTCGTTTATCACTAAACTTGACGGAACAAGAAATAAAGTTGATTTAATATTAGATGAAAACCGTGAAGATATAAAAACAATTTTTACCAACGTAGCCGATTTCTCAGTTACCTTAAACACTAAACTGGATAATACAATTACTAATATAGATATCCTTGCTACAAATATTAATAAGTTCTTAAAAGAAAATAAAGATGATATAAAAGATATTCTTGTAAACTTAAAATTGACCACACAAAACGCTAAATTGTTTAGTCAGGATATAAAGATGAATCCTTGGAAATTATTGTTCAAGACAAAAGAAAAAAAATTAAAACAAATGCTTAAACCTTTATCTGATAAAGGGGTTTATTAACAAATCGGTGGAATTATGAAAAAATTAAAAATTGACAAAAAAGGGCTGCCGCCTGAAGTAGCGAGAGATGTCGCCTCTTTATGTGAATCCCTAATCGTTATTCACGGGAACAATCTGTTGTCTATAAGTGTTTACGGGAGTGTTCTTTCTAAGAATTATATCCCTAAGGTATCCAACATAAACCTTGTATGCGTTTTTAGTGAATTGACCACTGAAGCCCTTAATTTAAGTTTAAAAGTAATTAAGCTCGCGGTTAAAAAAAGAATCGTGCCTCCTTTGTTTTTATCTCTTGATTATATTAAATCTTCTTTAGACTCGTTCCCTATGGAGTTTATAGAAATTCAAGAGAACCACCGCACAATTTATGGGACAGACTGTTTCGCTGATATTCAAATACCCTTGAAACATTTGCGCCTGCAATGTGAGCAGAAATTAAAAAGCCAGCTTGTCAGGCTGCGCCAGACATATCTGGAATACGGGAAGAACAGAAAACTTATTAAACAGTTGCTTCTTGATTCACTTGGTAACAATTTTCCAATATTTAGAAATATTTTAAGAGTCTGCCAGCATCCCATCCCTGAATTGTATGAAGATGTTTTGATGAAAATATCGGGGATATGCAATTTTGACGCTCAGGTTTATCTTGATATGTTAAGAGATAAGAAAAAAACAGATAAAATTTTATGGAAAGAAATCGATTCTATTTTCGGGGAATATGTGTTACAACTTGAACTTCTTTCCAATTTTATAGATAAAATGAAAGTTAGTGATAACTAATGTTGAAAAATTTACGTTTTTTTTATTTCAGCCTGATATTCTTAGCGATATTATCTTTTGCGCTGAACGCCTATTCCTATCCGGTACCAAAGTATACACATTATATTAACGATTACGCTAATATCATAAAACCTGCGCAACAGCAGAAACTGCAAAGTTTTATGCAGTCTTTAGACCGGCAAACCGGTATTGAAATAGCGGTTTTAACAATGAAGACAATCGAAAGGGAACCCATAGATGATTTTGCCAACGAGACATTTAATACTTGGCGGGTCGGTAAAAAAGGTAAAGATAACGGTGTCCTTTTAGTTGTTGTTATCGACGATAAAACAGCAAGAATTGAAGTAGGTTATGGATTGGAAGGTGTGCTGCCGGACGGGCTGTGCGGGGAAATACTTGATAAAATGACCGTGTTTTTTGCAAAGGAAGAATACAGCTTTGGAATTTATAAAGGGGTAACATTAATAATAAATGAGGTTATAGCGCAATACGGTATCAAAATAGATAATTTTACAAATTTAGCGCGGATTGAAACTAATAGGCATAAAAAAGGCAGTTTATTTTTTAGTTTGATAAGAATAATATTTTTTATGATATTTTTTTTGCTGGCATTAAGCGGACGGATGGGATTGTTCGGTTTTCTTATGCTTGGCAATATGGCCGGAGGAGGTTACTGGTCAGGAGGCAGTCGCGGGGGCTTTGGCGATTTCGGGGGATTCGGCGGTTTTGGAGGCGGGTCAAGCGGAGGCGGAGGCGCTTCAAGGTCGTGGTAAATTAACTTTAAACGAGAGAATAGGAAAAATGAATAAAACTGTTAAAATTATTTTAATTATTTCAGCGATACTTATCGCGATAGTCTTTATGTTAGCCATGTTTTTTATAAGCGGTATTAATAAAGTGGTAACTCTTGATGAGGGAGTAAAATCCGCATGGGCTCAGGTTGAGAATGTGCTTCAGCGGCGGGCAGATCTAATACCTAATTATGTGGAAACCGTTAAAGGATACGCTAAACACGAAAAAGATGTATTTATTAAAGTTACCCAAGCCCGTTCTCAAGTTTCTAATGCCGGATCGATAAGCGAAAAGATTTCCGCGAATAACCAGTTGAGCTCAGCTCTTAGCAGGCTGCTTGTTGTCGTTGAACGTTATCCTGAGTTAAAGGCTAATACGAATTTTATTAGGCTTCAAGACGAACTTTCAGGTACGGAAAACAGAATCGCTGTTGAAAGGAAACGCTATAACGAATCGGTAAAACGCTTTAACGCCCATATCCGCAGAATACCCGGCAAATTTTTTGCGGCACTGCAAGGTTTAACCGCGGCTACTTATTTTGAAGTTAAGGAAGAAGCTAAAGAAGTGCCAAAAGTATCTTTTTAATAATTTCGTAAATAAACGGGTTATTTTGTGTTTTTGAATAAAGATGCAACTTGATTATTCAGTTTTTCAATTTCAAGGTCAACCTGCATTTTAGCAAGTTCCACTTTAGCCTCTGCCAAATCTTTAATTAATGCCATAACGAAAGTATAAATTTGTTCAGAACTAAGCGCGGTGAAGGACGGCTCGATATCTGCAGCGGATGGTTGTGTTGTTTGTGGTTCAGGAACAATAGATTGACTGCCATTATCGGGTTGAGTTTCTTTCATTTCTGTATCCTTACTTTCAGGTTCGGGTTGGGCTATTTCTTCGGCTTGTGTTTTTTCCTGTACCTGTACCTGTTTCGGTTCAGCAGGTGTTTCAGTGGGATTCGGAGCTTTCTGTGCTATTTTCTCTTCGATAGGATTCTCAGGCGCGGCTTGTTGCATAGCTTCGGCAACAGGGTCTGCTTTTGATTTTTCAGGTTCTGTTGGTTTTTGTTCGGCAGCAGGTTCCTGTACGGGCTCATCCGCTTTGGGCTTTGCGTCTTCCGAGGTTGCCTGTTCAGGTTTTTTAGGTTCTTCGGAAGGTGGATCAGGAATTTTTGTATCTGCCGGCGCTTGATTCATTGAAGCCAATACTTCTTCAACAGGATCAACGCTTTGCTGAGGAGATGCGCTAACATTAGAAACAGGTTTCGCGCCTGCTGGTTTTGCAATTTTTCCGTCGGGCGATCCTTTTTTATTTTTAGCCGCTTGGGCGGCTTCTTGAATCATTCTGTCTACGTCTTCTTGACTAAAATGTTCCATAACTACCTCCGAATATAGAAAAATTTTATATATTTATATTTTACGCTATTGTGATTATCGGCAGTCGGATTTATAAGTTAAGTTTTTGTTAGGGGAAAATAATGTTTATAGATTTAATACAGATCGATATATCTTAAATAAATATAGATATTTAAAAGAGTCTTTTTCTATGGTTGTTGATAGTTGTTATAACCTTGCTGAGTATGAGTAAAATAAAAGGAAATATCCAAATAATATAGTATGAGTACTGCTCGACAATAGCCTTGGTCGGTCCGAAAGAGTACACATTATCATAAACATCGGGTTTAGTTTTGTAAATGGACACGAGTAAATCGCCGCGTTGTTCACTGTATCCTTTTTTTATATAAAACGGTTTTGCCAGTTGCGGATTTTTTTTTAATTCAGCAAGGCTGTGTTTTATTATAACTCCAAAATCAGGGTCAAACAGCCACCACGTGTTATTATCCTTATCGATATTTACTTCTGTGATTACATGGTCGTCGTAGGCGATAATATGGGTATCTATATTATTTTCCTCAAGTATCGCTGATAAAATTAAAGCAACATCGCCACAAACCCCTACACCTCGTTCAATACTTTTTTTGTAGCCTGAAAAATGGTAACGTTTGCAGTCGTCAAAAAACGGAGAATAACTAAGGGCGAATAATATATAGTTTTCCCAGATAGGAATTTTCAGGTAATATTTGTTTACGTCTTCATCGTCCCAGAAAATATGGGCAATGCCGTGCTGTATTACTTCGTTTAACCTTACAGCGTATTGCTGTTTTGTTTCGTTTGGTTTTTTTAAGATTTCTTTTTTTACGGTTTTCAGGTTTAAGGTTATGTCATTTTTGAATAAAAGATTTGTTTCGGTGTAAATCGCCGGATTGCGTAACGATTTAAAAAGCCCCAAACAGTTTATAAATAAGAGTATTAACGCTGTCGAGGTTAATAAAAACGATAATAAAGACAGAATATTTGATTTTTTTCTTTTTATATAAGACATAAAAGTTCTCTAAAGCTGATTAATAATCTAAAAGAATATTAAAAATAGAAAAAGTTACTTAAAAGTATCAATAAATAAATCGAGATAATCGGATAACAACCTTGTAATAAGAAAATTTTTCCGTGTGCTTTCTTTTGCTTTTTTTGTAATCTGTTTTGCCAAAAAAGGGTTCTTCAATATTTCAAATATTTTTTCGGCGAATCCGTCGTAATCTTTTGGTTCACAAAGGAAACCGTTTTCACCGTCAATTATTTGGAGGGGAATACCGCCTATATTAGATGCGATCACCGGAGTGCCTTTCCACATAGCTTCCGTTACGGTAAGACCGAATCCTTCACGGGTAGATTTCTGTATAATAACCTTTGATATGGTTTGCAGAATATTTACGAGCATATTGTTTTCTATCGTAAGAAGAATAATGTCGTTCTTTTTTATATGTTCCGCGGCTTTTCGTTTAACCTGTTCATAAATGAGAATTCCTTCAGGGTCATCGGCGGCCATGCTGCCGCATAATATAAGTCGGCAGTCGATTTTTTCTTTTACGCGTTTAAAAACTTCAACAACCCCTTGCGGATCTTTCCATTTATCGAACCTTGAAATTTGGGTTATTATGGGTTTATCCGTAGGTATGTTGAATTTTTTAATGCAAGTATCGATTTCTTTTTGGGTAAGCGGATGGTTTTTAAGGGATAATGGGTCTATTGCCGGAAATATTATTTTTTGGGGAATAGGGGAATCTGATTTTTTGTAATTAATATTTGAAATAATTATTTTGTTATATTTAATAGCGAATGAGCTTAAAAAATTCCACAATGATTCGTTAGGATGAGAAAGGTCAATGTGGCATCTCCAGACCCATGGCTGCCGTTTTTTGAAGTAGTTAATAAGGGGCATAGGCTGAGGGTCGTGGATAATAATGCAGTCATGGTTAAAGTGTGTGAATTTTGAAAAAATCCTGTTTGTGTTTAGGTATTGTTCTATTTTAGCGCTGGTTAATTTTATGGATTGGCCTTGGAGCCCGTTATGGAATTCTTTGGTGATTGTGAAAAAATCGGGGTTGCCGTGCAGTATTCTCCATCCGACGTCAAGCCCTACGTCGTTCATCAGAGGCACAAGAGTGTTCAGCATTTCCGCTACACCGCCGCCTTGATAAGTGGAGTTTACGTGTACAATATGTTTTCCGTAAAGTTTGCTGGCTTTTTTATATATTGATGCGATTACACCTTTGCCCACGATATCAATATAATTTTCTATCCTGTACATAACGGCTCCCCAGTTTTAATTTTTTTTTTGTTTAACCAATCATTTTTTTTATTAGTTTGCGGACGGCATCAACTGATTTCACGTTAAGTTTAGCGATTGAAGCGGTCATACCTACTTTAACGGTAAAAGCGTCCTGCGGCATTACTTTAAAAAGGTCTTCGTCTGTCCAGTCGTCTCCGATTGCGAAAATAAAATCCCAATTATCGTTTTCCAGCCAGTGTTTTGCGGCGTTGCCCTTATTGATTTCCGATTTTTTTATTTCAAGAACTTTATTGCCTTCAAGTATGGATAGGTTTTTGTTTATAGTGAGATGCAGGAGGGCTTCTTTAAGTTCGCATGCTCTTACGGGACCCAGTTCATGGTCGACTTTGCGGTAATGCCAAACCAGCGAAAATGTTTTTTCCTCAATTAACGCGCCGGGTGTTCTGTCAACATAGAGTTCAAGTATTGGGCGGATATGAACTTTCCAATCGCTTGTCAAAGGTTCTATCACTTCCCAATCTGAATTTTTCTGTTTGATCCATGCCCCGTGCTCCGCGACCATATCTAAGTTTAAGTGTCCTAACCATTTAGTTAATGTGTCTTTATCCCGTCCGCTTATAATGACAACATGGTTAAGCGGATTGCGGGAAAGGTTGTTAAGCATATTAAGCAGTTCATCGTCAGGTTTTGCCAAATCAGGACGCATTTTGAAAGACACGAGGGTTCCGTCATAATCAAAAAACAGAAGCCGTTTTTGTTTTTCATGAAAAAAACCAATTAGGTCTTCGGTAAGTTTTGGAGACAGATATTTTGCTTTTACTTCACATTCGATTTTTTTAGTTAGTTCAAGTTTATCCATAAAATCTTTTGCCCATCTTGTTACGTTATATCTTAAAAGCCGTTTCTGCATTATTACGTTGCGTTCTATTTGATCGTCATCGTCAATGCAGATGGCTTCTTTAATTGCGTCGGCTATTTGGTCTTTATTATTAGGATTAATTATTAACGCTTCTCCGAGTTCTTTCACCGCTCCCGCGGTTTCGCTTAGAATAAGAACACCTTTACCGTTGAGCTTAGTGGCAATGAATTCTTTGGCGACAAGGTTCATCCCGTCTCTAAGAGGGGTTACGAGGGCCACATCCGCGATACTGTAAAGGGCTACTAATTGGTAAAACGGAATGCTCCTGTATAAGTACCAAATAGGGGTCCATCCAATATTTCCATATTTACCGTTGATATTGCCTACAAGCTGGTCGAGCTGTTGTTTAAGATGTTTATAGTTCTCTATCCCTGTTCGCGACGGCACAGCCACGACAATAAGGGTTACTTTATCTTTATATTCGGGATACGTTTCTAAAAAAAGGTCAAACGCTTCAAGCCGCTGGGCTATTCCTTTAGTATAATCAAGACGGTCAAGGGACAGGATAAGTTTCCTGTCGCCTATTTTGCCGCGTATCTTTTTTCGCTCTTTTTTTACAGGCGCAGAAGATGCGGCGTTGGCGAATTTACTGTAATTTATGCCCATAGGGAAAGCGTCAACTTTAAGCACATGGTCTGGGAAACTTATTTGCCCTAAATTTTCGTTCACTCCGAAAATAAATCTTGAGCTGTTCAGGAAATGTTTAACATAGTTCCATGTGTGCAGTCCTACAAGGTTGGCGCCGAGCAGTCCCCATAATATTTCATCGCGCCAAGGAAGCAGGCGGAACACCTCGGATGAAGGAAATGGAATATGCAGGAAAAAACCTATTGTCAAATTAGGTATTTTTTCACGAAGCATTTGCGGCAGAAGCATTAGATGGTAATCGTGTATCCATACCTTATCGTGCTCTTTTACTTTTTTTAGAATCTCATCGCAGAAAAGACGATTGATTTTCTTATAAGATTCAAAATATTTTTTATCGAATGTCGTGTTGATAGGAAAATAATGGAACAGCGGCCAGATGGTTTTGTTGCAGAACCCGTAATAATAGTTTTTAAAATCAAAGTCGGAGAAAAAAACCGGATAACATTTTTCACCATGAAGTTTTTTACGGATTATATTCTCTGTTTTTTTATCTATTTCTTCGGTGGATATCCCAGGCCATCCTATCCAAATGCTTTTATAATTTTTGTAAAACGAACCCAGTCCTGTGGCAAGCCCACCGGAACTGCTTTTTATGCTGATTTGCGTATCGTTTCGTTTTATGTTTATGGGTAACCTGTTGGAAACTATGATAAGTTTGCTCAAAATAATATAAATCCTAACCCGAAACTAATCAAGAGCGTTTTAATTAATTTTTTTTTATAGTTACAGAAATAAATACAGCGGTTTATAAATTACCAACTGAAAAAAAAATTGTAATCATAGTTATAT
>JAGGZS010000026.1 GCA_021161885.1 bacterium | reverse complement strand
GTATTAATTTTGGTTTCATTGATGATATTAAGCGCGTTATATGTATCTGCGGCAAAAAAAGGTAAACAAGCGGGTATAGTCAACAGCATTGAAGGCAAAGCGGTTGTTTTTCATATTGAGGACAATAAAGCACGGACAATTGCTGTCGGAAATAAAATTTATGTGAACGATAGAATTGTTACCGAAAAAAACTCGAAAGTACAAATTATATTAAGGAATGACTGTGTTTTTACGGTCGCCGAAAAATCGGAGCTGGTTATCACAAAAGATATGTTCAGCAAACTGACCGGCAAACGAGAAACCGTAATCTCGCTGCTTAAAGGAAAATTAAGGTCTGTCGTAGGAAAAAGTTACAGTTCCGCCGGCTCGAAATATGAAGTCCACACAAGAACAGCTATCGCAGGGGTCAGGGGAACTCAAAACCTTGTTGAAACATCAGATAATCCGCCGTCAACCAACGTGTACGGCATAGAGAACACGACTAACGTCAAAAACAGCGATAAAAAAATTAAAGGCGGGCTGAACGTAGGTCCGGGCAAAGGAGCTAAAGTTCCGCTTAACGGTCCGCCCGAACCTTTTGATTTCGATTTTGACGACCCGTCTGTTCGCGCTCTTTTAGGCGGCACCACCATAGGCGGCGGCTCCGGTGACGCGGAAGATGATGTTAATATGGGCAGTTTTCAAGGCGGACCTGACGCAGTCGGCTCATCTGAACATCGCGATATTGAACCGTTCGATATAGAACAGCACGACAGAGACGAAACTCCTCCTTTTGACCAGACTCCTGAACAGAACAGAGATGATTCTTCGCCCGAACAAACACATGAGGATACGGCATGCAATGAGTAAACAATCGATTCATATTTATCTTATTTGAAAGTGTTGTTTAATTTAATGAAAAATAAAAAAAATTTTTATGCAATAGGCTTTGTTATAGGGTTTTGCGTATTTGTTCTTGTTGCCCTTGCCAAATTTTTTCAGCCTGATTTTCTGTCGGTGCTCGAACTTAAAATGCTGGACTCGTTCTTTAACTACCGGGGCATTGAAGAACCAGGCGGGCAGGTTGTTATTGTAGCCGTAGACGAAAAAAGTATCCTGCAAAAAGGCAGGTGGCCTTGGTCAAGAACTAAAATCGCCCGATTAATCGATACCCTTACCGAATCGGGATGCAGAACAATCGCTCTTGATATTGTTTTTTCCGAAAAAGAACGGGTTGTGCCTGAATGGGCAGATAGAAAAATAGCTTATTTTACCAAAACCGGCAATCAGGAAAAAGCGCGCCTGCTTAATGAAATTTTCAGGGCGGACGACGTAAACGCAAATACCGTATTAGCTAAGTCTATCAAAGAAAGCGGCAGAACGGTTCTTGGTTTTTTTGTTTATACTTCAAAAGAAGAATTACAAGCCTCAACTTTATCCGGCAAAAATAAATCTGACGATTTGATAAATCGTCATCGAATTATAAATGTTTACGATGATGATCTTCTTCCTCAAGATATTGTGTTCTCATCGCTGGGCATAAACAGCAACCTTAAGCAGATAACACAAAGCGCGCTAAGTTCAGGATACTTTAATATTATCCCTGATACAGACGGGGTAATCAGGCGTATCCCGCTTATATGCAGGTATAAAAGCAATTTCTATCCGTCCTTGTCGCTTGCTTGTGTAAGCGCTTATTTAGGGAAACCGATTAAAGTTATATTCGATGAAGCGGGCGTTGAAAGCATAACTTTATCAGATATAATAAACCCGCCCATAGACCTAAACGGGTCTATGATGGTCAACTACTGCGGTCCCGCACAGACAATAAAATATGTTTCCGCAGCGGATGTGCTCGATAAAACACTTGACCCGCAATTATTTAAAGATAAAATAGCGCTTGTCGGCATAACAGCTGCCGGAGTGTATGATATTCGTGTTACCCCGTTTGACCCTGTTTATCCCGGAGTGGAAATTCACGCCAACGCCATAGATAATATGCTGAACTCAAGGTATATTTATAAATACTGGTGGACAGGTCTTGCCGTATATTTAAGTTTATTTATTTTGTTTATATCAGTTACCGCGCTTGTGTCGCGGCTTAGGGCGTTGGGCGGATCATTTGCTTGTTTTATATTGATGATTTTAACCGCCGGAACCAGTTTTACTTTATTTAAATATTTTAACGTATGGTTTTCGCCGATGTATCCGCTGATGCTCATTGCTGTTACTTATGTTTTTATCACTGTTTTTAAATTTGTTATTGAAGAAAAAGAACGCCGGTTCATAAAAGGGGCCTTCAGCCAATACCTCTCTCCTCAATTCGTAGATCAGCTTGTAGATAAACCCGAACTTCTTAAACTCGGAGGCGATGAGCAATTACTGACCGTTTTATTTTCCGATATTGTAGGGTTTACAAGTATATCAGAGAAATTGTCTCCCTCTGACTTAGTCGAACTTCTTAATGTGTATACTACACAAATGAGCGATATAATAATGCAGTGCGCAGGAACTATAGATAAATATAACGGCGACGCTATAATGGCTTTTTTCGGCGCTCCAATATATTATGTCGACCATCCCCAAGCCGCTTGCCGCGCCGCTTTAAAAATGACAAAACGGCTTCATATGTTAAATCAGGAGTGGAAAAAACAAGGTAAACCTATGTTTAAAACCAGAATAGGCATTAATACGGGTAAAATGGTTGTCGGGAACATGGGGTCGCGCAATAAATTCAATTATACGGTAATCGGTGATGAGGTGAACCTCGCATCAAGGCTTGAAGGGGCTAATAAATTTTATAAAACTAAAATAATGATTGGGGAAGGCACTCAAAAAAGATTGGATGCAAGCATAAAAACCCGCGAACTCGACCGCATAAAAGTTGTGGGAAAAAAAATGCCTGTCAGAGTTTTTGAGGTTATTCCGGCAATCAGTTTTCATTACAGGCAGTTTTTAAAAAATTATAACTTTGGACTGAAACATTTCCGTCAAGGCAACTATAAAAAAGCGCTCGGCTGTTTTATCACGGCGTCAAGAATAAGACGATTTGATGAACCGACCAAAATTTATATCGCCAGATGTAAAAAATTTATAAAAAATCCACCTAAAGACCGGGACTGGTCATACGAATTAACCGGCAAATAGTTTTTTCTGTCTTTTGCTCAACACCTCTTTCATTGTGAAGCGAACACAATAAATAAGGATATTATTTTATAGATATAATTAATCCGAATAATCCGAACAAACATAACATTTCCTAAAAAACCTTTTTTAATTAATAACCTAAAAGCAAAAACCAATAAAAAAAACTTATTGCTTAACTAATTAATTATAAAGATGTTAGCAACTAATTTAAGTTCAAAGAAATACTCAAAAATCAAAACAAAATTTTGTCAAGTATTTATAT
>JAGGZS010000138.1 GCA_021161885.1 bacterium | reverse complement strand
TACCAAAGCGCAGTAAATACCCAAACCGCCAAGCAGGGGAGTCGGGCTAACATGGACTTTACGGTTAGACGGATTGTCAACAATGTTTAATTTATTAGCAATTTTTATTGATTTTTTTACAGTAAAAAGTGTAACGCAAAATGAAAAAGCAAGAATATAAACGTAAGTTATAATCCACATTATATTAAATCCTTATAAATTTTATCTATTTGATCTGTCATATACTTGCCGCTGAATATTGGCAAAACATTTTTTTTGCCTTCTTGCCCGAAACTTTTTCGTAAACTATTATTTTTTAATAACGTAACAACTGATTTAATAAAATTTTGTTTATCGCCGGGCTGAACTAAATACCCATTTTGGTTGTTTATGACGATTTCATTAGCGCTGTCAATATCTAATGTTACCACAGGTATCCCTGCGGCAAACGCCTGAGGCAATGCCCTTGCCAGTCCCTCCCTTAGTGATGCGTGCACAAGAATATCCATACAAGATATATAATTCGGTATTTTATCAGGCGGCACAAGCCCTGTAAAAATAAAATGATCGGAAATTTTTAATTGTCTGGTTTTATCAACAAGATTTTTTCTTAAGTTCCCGTTACCGACAAAAAGAAATTTTGAGTTAGGCGCTGCTTTGATAATTTCTTTTGCGCAATCAATTATAAAATCGTGCCCTTTAAGCTCAAAAAGACGGGCAATTTTCCCGATAACAAGCTCATCCGGTTTTATATCTAATTTTTTCCGCATAGTTTGGCGGTGTTTGCCGCAATCGATAAATTTATTTATATCCATACCGCTGTAAACGGTTATGTATTGGCTTTTGTTTCCGACTCCGGCAGAAAGTGCTTTATCGCGCATAGTATTTGAAACAGTAAAAATTTTGGCGGATATTTTAGCGCAAAATTTTTCGAGAAAGATATAAAGTGAATTTTTCCATTTTTTTTCATACGGATGATAAGGCAGTCCGTGGATAGTGTGGATTATTATTCTGCATCCTGCCAATTTGCCTGCTAATCTGCCTATAATGCCGGCTTTTGAACTGTGGGTGTGGATTATGTCGTATTTGTTTTTTCTAAAAATAAAAAATAGCTGAAAAAATGCTGTTATGTCTCTAATTGGGTTGATGTTTCTGCGGAGTTGAGAAATTAGTATCATATTTACTTTATTATCTAATGCTTTTTGCTCAAGCGAACCTTCAGGACCGAGCCCGGGACCTGTAATTAAAGACACATTGTAATCGTTCTTTTCCATTAAAAAAAGAACAGTAGAGAGAGTATTTTCCTGAGCGCCCCCGATAATCAACCTTGTAATTACATGAGCGACTTTTAATTGTTTTTCCACAAAAAAACCAACCTTTACTAATTAAATATGTATTAAAAAATTGAAAGAATATTATAAATTGTAATCAGTAATATATTCGTGGACAGCCTTTTTCCATGACCGCATAGATGTTCCGCAGACTTTCTCGTATTTTTTAGTGGATAACACTGAATATAAAGGGCGTTTAGCCGGCGTAACAAATTTATCCGAAGTAGTCCGGTACGTTTTGTATTCATTTAATCCGCAACAGTCCAGAGCATACCTTGCCAGCTCAAACCATGAACATTCGCCTGAATTCGCGATATGAAAAATACCCGAAGCGCCGGCATTTATAAGATTAACCGCAGCTTGCGCAAGGTCTTTAGTATATGCGGGGCGTCCTTTTTGATCGTCTACAATATCTAACTGCGGTTTTTCTTTAGCCAATTGAATAATTTTTTTGATAAAATTGTTGCCTCTCGGTCCGAAAAGCCATGAGGTTCTTATTATTAAATAATTTGATTCATCAAGTAATTCTGTAATAGCCTTTTCGCCATTGAGTTTAGTTAATCCGTAATAACACAGGGGCGAGGTTGCGTCGGTTTCTTCATAAGGAATTTTTTTTGAGCCATTAAAAACGAAATCCGTACTGTAATGAACCATAAAAGTGTTATGTTTTCTGCAGGCAAGAGTTAAATTTTTCACGCCGTCTACGTTAACTGTATTACAGTTAACCTTATCGGTCTCAGCGCCGTCTACGTTGGTATAAGCACTGCAGTTGATAAGCAAATTAGGTTTTATTTTTTCAAAAATATCAATTACGCTGTCGTTTTTAGTGATATCTATCTCATCAATATCAACCGCGAATAAATCGCCGTTCAGTTTTACCTCATTTAAAGCAAACACACTGCCAAGCATACCGTTTTTCCCGATGAGTAAAATCTTTTTCATTACATACTCTTTTTCTTTTTAGATTCCACAAGACATGCTGCTTTAAATAAAGAATCAAAAGTGCCGGCGTCAGTCCACCATCCGTCGATTATTTCATAAGTCATTATATTATTTTTTATATAAATATTGTTAACGTCTGTTATTTCAAGTTCGCCTCTATCGGAAGGTTTAAGGCTTTTTATCATTTCAAAAACCTGGGCATCGTACATATAAATTCCGATAACCGCGTAGTTTGATTTAGGTTTTTTCGGTTTTTCCTCGATAGCGGTTATACGGTTTCCGTCGATAATAGGTACGCCGAACCGATGCGGATCAGGGACTTCCTTAAGAAAAATTTTGCTTCCTTTGGGTTGTTTATCAAAATCCTCAACCGCTTTTTTGATACTTCCTTGGATAATGTTATCGCCTAACATAACAATAACCTTTTGGTTGTCCGCGAAATGCTGCGCCAACCCTAATGCTTCGGCTATTCCGCCTTCGCCTTCCTGATAAGCGTAATTTAGTCCTTTTATCCCGAATTTTTTACCGTTACCTAAGAGTCTGAGGAAATCACCTGCGCTGTTGCCGCCGGTTACGATAAGTATCTCGGTTATGCCGGCTTCAACGAGTGTCCTTATGGGATAATAAATCATAGGTTCATCATAGACTGGCAGTAAATGTTTGTTGGTTATTTTCGTTAGAGGCATTAAACGGCTGCCTAATCCGCCTGCCAAAATTATACCTTTCATATCAATCTCCTTAAATTAATAACAGATTTTTTAGAATAATTATATTTGATCTTCAAGAGTCCGCACTTCTATTTTCATTGTATCTTCATCGATTTTTGCTTCACCGATAGTCATATAATAATACCAGCCGGGCAGGCTCCACACCAGCAAAACTATTCTTGCCAAAAAAGCGATAACAAGAGCGCTTTCTTCCTGCGCGCCTACCAGTCCGAAACAGTATACGAACAGGTTTTCGTTAACGCCAAGCCCTGAAATAGATATGGGTATAGCGGCAACAGTGGATATAATAGGTATGAATAAAAAATAATGATATAAATATACGTTCATACCTATAGCTTTGCCCATAAGATAAACCATTATTATATAAATCGACTGAAGTATCATTGATAATAAAATGGTGCTTAAAATTATTTTTTTGCGGGATTTGTATTTGTAGAAACTATGGTAAATG
>JAGGZS010000312.1 GCA_021161885.1 bacterium | reverse complement strand
TTTATATCTTTAAGCAGATAAAAAAGACAAGTTCAAATTGTATGCTCCGATGTCTCTGCAGAGTTTGTAATTATCTGCGATACAAATAATTGTATTGCAGTTGTGTAATTTGAACCTTAAAAAATTAAGGCTTAAATAGTGTAATTAGTGTAAATTTTCACATAATTATACTTAATTCAATAAACAAAAGAAATTTTGACATAATTCTTTTTTTCATGTCTTAATTTTATACTAATAAACAAGTTATATGGTAGTATCGCAACTTGTTTATATCAATTTTTCCCTTTACAATTGGTTGGTTTATTAATTTTTTAAACCGGAATATATATAGATTTGCGTAACTGTTTTATATAAACAGTAATTCATAGTTATATATCAATTTGTTTATTATCAGTGGGTAATACCGTTTTTGCGGGGCATGTATAAATGTAACCCATTTATAACGAAGATATTAAGATATAGGTTTGTTTATTTGATTTATACCGTCAAGTTAGTATTGTAAGTTCTTTAGCATCAATTAAATAAATATCATTGGCATTTTAAGGTTCCTCATTAATAATTAATTAACAGCGGCTTGGTGAAATCTAATCCTCAATAAATTTATACATTATTTACAGGCGTTAAAAAATTTTTTTCGGCAAAAAAAATATTGATTAATTAGAAAATATTGTTATATTATGTAACCTCATATCAAAATTGGATAAAACGATTAACCGTAATTTTTAGTTTTAGGAGGAATTAAAATGGCTTATAAAATTAGTTCAGATTGCATTAGTTGTGGAACATGTGTCCCTGAATGTCCGGTTGAAGCGATTAGCCAGGGCGCGGATATTTATGAAATAGACGCTGAAAAGTGTATTGATTGCGGTGCGTGCGCGGAAGTTTGCCCGGTATCTGCCATAGCTCAGGAATAATGTTTTTTAAAAAAATAGTTTGATATAAAAGCCGTGTGTGGTTTCCTAAAAGAAACAGGGGAAACAACACACGGTTTTTTAGTTTTAAAAATAAAAATTTTTTTCGGCAGGATATTTAAGATGAAAGATAAACTGCATATAGCCGTTTTGATGGGAGGCCCTTCTTGGGAACACGATATTTCCCTTAAATCCGGTAAAATGATTATTGAAAATGCGAAAAAACATAAAATTACCCCCATTATTATACAGCGTGATTCAAAATGGGCGGTTTTTGACTGTAACAAATTTAAAGCCGATGATATGGCTGATTTTGATAAATGGGTTCCTGAAACCCAAAAGTTACCTTTATATGAGGCGATTGAAAAATGTATATCCGCTAAAGTTGACATTTTTTTTAATGCCATGCACGGCGCGTTCGGTGAAGACGGAATAGTCCAAGGTGTTCTCGAAGCGTTTTCGATGCCGTTTACCGGATCATCACTGCTTGCCTCAAGCATATCTATGAACAAAATAGTTTTTAAACAATTTTTATGCGGAGCAGGCATAAAAGTTCCCCGCTCGGTGTTTGTATTCAATAAAAAGCAATTTAATAATAAAGACTCATTCAAACGGCAAATTGAACGGGAAATAGGGTATCCGTGTTTTGTGAAAACCCCTTCTTCAGGTTCGAGTATAGGGGTGAGTTTATGCGGTAACAGCGATGAGCTTGTTATCTTGCTTGGCGAAATGTTTGAACTTGAAAACAGAATACTTATTGAGGAATATATAAGCGGGCGGGAATTTACTTGCGCCGTTATCGGCAACGCTCACGAGGATGCTGTAACCGCACTGCCGGTCACAGAAATAATAAGTTCCAAAACTTTTTTTGATTTTGAAGCCAAATATACTCCGGGCATGACTGAGGAAATCACTCCGGCAAAAATAGATGAACCGCTTAAACAATCTATACAAGATACGGCTGTCCTTGTGCATAATATTTTAGAATGTAAAGGGTTTTCACGGACAGATATGATCGTGTCAGATGGTAATATTTACGTGCTTGAATTAAATGCCATCCCCGGTATGACGCAGGAATCATTATTGCCTAAAGCGGCGATAGCGCAAGGTATGACGCTTGAACAGCTGATAGATAAAATTATTTTACTCGGACTGCGCGAACATGACAGAAAAAAAAAGGCGGCAGAAATTTTTTGCCGATTTGTTACGTCTAAAAAACTATGAAAACAAAAAGAATAAATATTTTAATTGTTTTATCTGTAACGGTTATTGTTGTTTTTTTTTCTAAAACCCGATTTATTCAGGATGTGGAGTACAGGCTCTACGACAGGTGTCTTTTATCTAATCAGCCTGCGCTTAAATCATCTAATATAGCTCTCGTAGGAATTGACGACACAACTCTTGCGAAATTAGGCAAATGGCCATTGCCGAGAAACTATTACGCCGTATTACTTAATTTTCTATATTATTTTCCGCCTTCGGCTGTAGGATTTGATATACTTTTTACTGAATCGGACATTATTAATCCCTCTGCCGATATTTCGTTAGGCAAACTATCTGAAATGATGGGCAATGTTTGTTTCGGGTATTATTTTGGTTTTAAAACTTTATTCGATGTCGATGTATCCGATAATGTACAGCCGGTGTTGATATCCCAAAGATTGCCTAATGTGAAAGGAAATATAACAAACCTGCCGGATGCGAAATCGTATAAACTTCCTATAGAGCAGTTACGTTATAACTTGGGGTTTCTTAACGCGCCTTGCGGTGAACAAGAATCCGTTTGTGCAAGCGCAAGCGAAGACGGTACGCTAAGGGATGTTCCTTTGTTTATAAGGTTTGGAAATGATATATACCCGTCATTTGTGCTTCAACTGATAAGAAAATATTACAAGATCGGTTTAAAAAATATAGAAGTGGTTATAAATAAAGAGGTTGTTCTTTATCTGCCGGATAACGAACCGGTAAAAATACCTATAGATAAATCCGGCAGGATGATGATTAATTATGCCGGCGGGTTAGATTCGTTTACAACAATATCTTTTGAGGATATTCTGCGCGGGGCACAGTCGCTGTCAAAACAGGATTATCCCGGGTTCAAACCGGATATGCTGAAAAATACCGTAACTTTAGTAGGCGTAACCGCTACGGGTATCGATGTGGGACAGCTCCCTTTGCGGGAACGGTTATCGCCGTTATCCCTTGTGCACCTTAACGCCTTGAGAACCATAACAGAGCAAAAATTTATTAAGAGGATAAAATACAAATGGATTTTGCTGGCAACGGTTATAAGTATAATTGTATCGGCAATTATATCGTCGATGTTTTCGCCTGTTTTGGGTATGCTTGTGTTTTTGTTATATATTTTCGGAATAAACGCAGGTTACTTTTTTCTGATTAAATCGGGTATATGGTTCCCTGTGGTTCCTGCAGTGCTCGGGTACGCTGTAACTTATCTTGGGGTAACCTGTACTGGCCTGATAAGTGCGGAGCGGGAAAAACGGCGTATTAAAAATATGTTCGGGCATTATGTGTCTCCTAACATTCTTGACGATATTTTAAAAAATCCGGCCGCCTTAAAATTAGGAGGAGAAAACAGGGAACTTACTGTATTGTTTTCGGATATCAGGAATTTTACGGCGTACTGCGAAAAAAGACAGCCCGAAGAAATCGTATCCATATTGAACGAATACCTTGACGCCATGACTGAAGTGATACTCAGTAACGCCGGCACATTAGATAAATACGTAGGCGACGAAATTATGGCCGTCTTCGGCGCCCCCGGGTATCATATGAAAAACAATCACGCACTGAAAGCTGTGAAAACCGCTTGCGCTATGAGAGAAAAATTATCATTCCTTAAAGAAAAATGGAAAAATGAAGGCAAAGAACCCTTTGATATGGGAATAGGCATTAATACCGGTATAATGAAAGTCGGCAATATGGGCTCAAAAAAATTGTTTGATTATACCGTTATCGGCGATGAGGTGAACGTAGGCGCGCGAATTGAATCTTTGACAAGACAGTACGATGTAGCCGTAATTATCTCGGAAAATACTTACGCGAAAGTGAAAGAATTTGTTAAATGTCGTAAATTAGGGTCAACCACAGTTAAGGGCAAAAAACAGCCGGTTATTATTTATGAACTGGAAAATTTTTTTGGATAAATCAGGTTGTTAAAATGTTTTTACATAAAATATTTTGCATAATATCTTTAATTTATATATTTTTATATAAAACAGGAAAGGATTTTTTATAATGGTTTCATATAAAATAATGTTTTTGATATCACTTAGCGTTTTTATTTTTGCGGTATCCGGTTACAGTAATCAGGACACATCAACGATAATTTTAAAAGAAAAAATTTATCCTGAAGAAAAATTTAAGATTTCGTTTCCTGATTTATGGGAAAAACATTGGAAATTTGTTGGCGGAATAAAACATTATACAGCATGGGCGCAAGCCGATAACCCACAGGTTGAGCCGGGCGCGGCGGTGGTTTATTTTCAGGACTTTGAAAATACGATGTTTACGCTGCAAGCTAGATTTGAGGAATATTTGCGGTCAATATCTTATTTCAGGGGTAAATGCGAAATAATTGAAAAAGGGGACGCGAAAGTTGACGGATATGACGCTAAATGGCTGAAATTTAGTCAGGATGTTGACGGTAAAGAGTTGATTAACTTAACTTATCTTATTGTTATAGACAATTACCAGTA